>DATLVG010000035.1:0-20581 GCA_035577625.1 Candidatus Dormiibacterota bacterium | reverse complement strand
GTTGGAATTCGTCGTTCATCGAATCTCTCAGGCGAAGCGACGTACGGCGCGCAGCAGCTCTTCGCGCGTGAATGGCTTCGTCACATATCCATCCGCGCCTTGCTGCTGACCCCAATACTTGTCGCTCGCAGAATCCTTGCTTGTCACCAAAATCACCGGAATCGAGTTGAACTCGCTGCTGTTTTTCAACTCCCGGCAAACCTGAAATCCATTGCGGTCCGGCATCACTACGTCCAGCAAAATCAAGCTGGGCCGCTCATTCGTAATCGCTTCTTCCACGCGTTTCGGATCGTTCAATCCAACCGGCTGGTAGCCTTCCGGCTCCAGCAGCCCCTGCATCAGCTTCACTTGGGCTGGCGAATCGTCCACGATCAGGACCTTTTTCAACACGGCGACGTTCTCCAAGAATCCAACCAAGACAGTAGTCCGAGGAGTGGAGATGCACGTCCGACGCCAAGATGGAGGGAAGTTTTTGCCGGAGTGCGATTTTAAGTAAGCTACTTAAAATCAGTCAGTTGCGGAGCTTGTCACTGAGTTACGAGCGTCGGGAAACCGGTGTGGGCGTCTCTTCCGTCTCAGCATGAGAATCATTCTCAGCCTCCCGCATCTCGCTGGCGAGGGATGAGAAACGTTGCATAACTTCGTTAATGCGTAGGGTCATGGAATGCATGGTCTTGATTTGCTGGAGGGACTGTGCCGAGAGCTGCCCGGGCTCGAGCAGAAGCAATTCCGCATTGCCCAGGATAGAGGTAAGTGCGTTGTTCATGCTGTGCTTCATTTCCAGCATATAGCGACCGAGAACGGCGTATTGTTCGCTGCGTGCTGCCCGCAATTCCGCTTGCCGCGCAAGCTTAGCCGCTTCGGCCCGGCGCAATGATTCGCCTGCAACAAGAACCAGCGTCTGCGCCCAGTCTTCGCGAAAGGGAACGTGCACCAAGCGCGGATAGCGGTCGCGAAGTTGCGTCAATTCACCGCTTTCCGTCGGTACGCACAGAATTACGGCGCATGCCGGCTCAATTGAGCGAAGAATGGAAGAAAGTTTTCCATTTTCCAGCGGGCCGATCACGACCAGATCACACACATTGTGCCCCTTCGCCTCCCATAAATCGCTGCTCAGCACCGTGATTCGGGGCGACTGACGTTCCGTTTGCCAGCACGCGGACAGCAGCCGCGCAAACTCGGCTTCATCGGTCAGGATTAGAAGGTTCGCTTGTCGCAACGGTGAAAGGCTCCCTGGGCGTCCGTTCGGAACGGAGAACGTGTTTTGTTTACAGCTTTTCTGCTTCGTCCAACGCGGAAAGCAGCCGTTTCGTGCTAATGCCGAGATTCACGGCGGCTTCGGTGTCTTTTGCTTGTTTGGCGGCGTCCACGCGCTCTTGTAAACGCGAGATCTCAACGCGGGCGATCATCAGCGATTTGTCGAGGCTGGTTGCATTGCCCGTTTCTTTCGCGGATTCGACCGCTGCCGTGACCAGCGCGCGAGCCACAACTGCGCGTCGCAGATCTTCCGCGGCGAATCCATCCTCGCTGACGAACGCAGAAACTTCCCACGACGACATCAGGATTCTTGCCGCACCCAGACGAATCGTGGTCATCGAGCGCCCCCGCGTTGGCGGGGCTGCGATAAGCTGTTCCCAAATCGCTTCCATGCAGGATTCAAAATCGAGGATGACGGGAACGTCCGTATTAACCGGCTGACTCTTTTCTTTTTTGTCCGCCGTTTGAGCAGCTTTGATTCTGCTGGCACCCGTCTCCGTGGCTTTTGCTGCGGGAACGGTCTTCGGAACAACTGGTACGGATTTTGCGGGCGCAGGCTCGGTGATTTTCGGCGCAATGCGCTCCAGCGCCCGCTCTACGTCCGTCCGCAGCCCGAGCAGCTTATCGAAGGCCTGATTCACAGTGCGCTCGGTGTACGCTTTCTGAAATGGCTGCTTCCATTCATCGGCCATCGTTCGAATCTTGCTGAGAGGCTCATTCGCGGAAAGCCCCACGTGATGGCAATCGATGATGCGTACACCAGCCTGTTCCAATTGCGCAAGGCCTGCGCGAATCGCGATCAAGTCCGCATGAATCAGTTCGATTAAAGTCCGCCGCAGGAGGAAATTGAATCGGATGAACGCCAGCATTGCAGAAGGGTCATAAAACATTCCTCCCGCCGATTCTTTTACCTTGCGGCCTTGTTCGATGAAATTCGTTTTCAACAGGTCGCGCAAGCTGCGGAATCCGCGGAGCGCCTCGATCATTCTCTCGAGCGGCTCGCACCACTCCAGGGGAGTTGTGTCCACTTCACCCAGGACGCCTTTCATGACAATCGCAGCATCCTGCAGTTCGATTTGTTTGTGGTAAATCTTGGCCGGTGCGACCAACGCGAAATACTGCACCATCAAGAAGTCGATCTTGTCGCGATCGGTCGTCGTTTTGGCGGTCTTTCTAAGGTGCCGAAGAATCAGCGCACGCAAGCCGCTTTCGCTGGCGTTCAGCGTGGTCATTTGCAGTAGATGACGCAACTGGTGCACCTGCACCTGTTGGTCCAGCGTGTCGAGCCATTGCTGTACTTTTGCAAAGAGCGTCGCCTCTACGTTTTCGGGCAGCGTCCGCTTGTCCTGCGCAAAAGGAATTTCCGCCTCGAGCTGCTTCGCCAGCGCGAGATAGATCGGGAAAACGGCCCGCAGTTCATCCCATTGTGCCTGGCGTGCGCCGTCGGTTCGCGCCTTCGCAGGGGGCTTCGTAGTCGTAAGTGTTTTGTTCACGTCGTTGTCACCCAATGGCATGGCCCGCTTTGAAACCGCACGGCCACAGCCTTGACACCCTCGTGGTACTGCACCGCGACGACGCGTGCATCCAGCTGTCCCGCACTTTCGTGCGCCCTCAGCTGGACGTCATCGTTGTACTCGACCGGCAGTGTCGACCGGAAAATCGCGTGCTCGCGCCCACAGAATTCCACCACGACCGTTTCGCGAAGCTGCGCGTTTCCCGAGCGGCTGGCGGTCACGTCAACCGGAATGTGTACCGGCTGAAGTGTTCGAAAGAATTGTGAAAGCTGCACTGCGCAGCCTTCATCGCTTTCGATGACCGTCATGTCGCTGATCGTTTTCACGCCGCTTGTTGACGCGTGTCCGTTCCTGCCGCGCATCGATGGACTCCCCAGACGAGCGGACTCCAACGTGGACACAACGTCCCGCAGCAAATAATGCACGCCAGACGCCAAATGTTGGTATAGCTTCAAGCGTGTGAAGGTGTTGAAACGAAGAGGCTTACAGTTTTCCGTTTGGGCGGGACGCTGCTGTCGTCTCACCGTGAAACAGGGGCGTCTCACGGTTTTCGTGCGACAGCGCCGTTTTTCGTCTCAGCGGTCGTGTCTCACGACTGGGTTGCGGCCGATGCCTGCTGCTCCGGCTCGCCTTTGACTGCGATGTTGTATCGCTTCAATTTGCGATAGAGCGTCGCGCGGCTGATGCCGAGCATTTTTCCTGCAAGCGCTTTGTCGCCATTTGCTTGTTCGAATACACGCAGAATGGTCATCCGCTCCATTTCGGCCAGGGCCGTTGTGGAAAGGGAAGCCGACTCTTGCGGCGCAAGCGAACTGGAGCCGCTTTGCTCGCTGCGAATCGCCGGAGGCAAATCCTCTACATCAATCGTCTTGTGGTCGCCCAGCGTAACGGCGCGCGCCACACAATTTTCCAATTCGCGAACGTTTCCAGGCCAATCGTAATGCAAAAGGCTCTTCATTGCCGCCGTCGTCACTTGAATATTCTTTCCGGGAGCGTAGCGATCGAGAAAGTGGTGGACGAGCATTGGAATGTCTGACCGGCGTTCGCGCAGGGACGGTATGTGCACGGTCACGACGTTCAAACGAAAATAAAGATCTTTGCGAAAAGTGCCAGACCTGTAAGCGGCTTCGAGATCGCGATTGGTCGCCGCAATTACGCGCACATCCACATTCACGCGGTCGTTGCTGCCCACCGGTCGAACTTCCTTTTCTTGAAGCACACGCAAGAGCTTTGCCTGCATTTCAAGCGGCAACTCGCCAATTTCGTCCAGGAAAATCGTTCCACCATTGGCTGCCTGAAAGAGTCCGGCCTTGGTCTTCGTCGCGCCCGTAAACGCTCCCTTTTCGTAGCCGAATAGCTCACTTTCCATCAACGTAGGAACTAGCGAACCGCAGTCTACGGCGACAAACGGCGCCTTCGCCAGCGCACCCCGGAAATGGATTGCACGCGCCACGAGTTCTTTGCCCGTACCGCTTTCGCCGCTCACTAGAACCGGCGTCCGCGTGTCTTTAAGCCGCGAAATCATCCGTAGCACGTCCTGAATATTCGCCGATGCGCCGATAATTCCGTCGAGGTTGTTTTCCGTGCTGACTCGCTCCCGCAAAAATTCATTTTCCGTAACCAGCCGCACTTTTTCGGACATTCGTTGCAGGAGCAACCGCATTTTCTCTACACGAAAGGGCTTTTCGATGTAGTCGTATGCGCCCAACTTCATGGCGTCCACGGCGGACTCAATCGAGCCGTGGCCGGTCATGATGGCGATCTCCGTTCTCGGCAACATAGCCTTGGTCCGCTTCAACAAGTCCACGCCGGATTGATTGGGAAGCTTCAAATCCGTCAGCACCAGGTCTGGAGCTTCGGCCTCGATGCGCGTCATTGCCGTCTCCGCGCTTTCTGCCTCGGTGCACACATATCCGAGAGAAGTGCCAATCGTCATGCAAAGCCGCCGGATGCTTTGCTCGTCGTCCACTACTAACAACCGTGTTTTTAGTTCGTCGCTCATGGTTTTCCGAATGTTTTCTCCACCATAGAGATCAATTGCTGAACCCGAAAAGGCTTTTCGATGCACGGCGTTCCGCTGTTTGCGAGAAGTGCCTGCGTCTCACCGTTTGCCGTGTCTCCGCTGATTAATATGATGCGCGATCTAAGTGTCGGGCAGTTAGATTGAATCCAGGCATGAATTTCCGCGCCGTTTACCGCTCCAGGCATTCGGATATCGGAAATCACGCCGCCAAAGGATCTTTGCTGCAGTTGATCCAGTCCGTCCGCTCCGGAATTCGCCTGCACAACCGAATACCCTTTGCGCTCCAGTGCGGCGCGCAGAAAAGCGGTAACGGAAGGTTCATCCTCAATCAGCAAAATCGGCAGAGACTTTTGAGCCGCAGCAGCTTTCATACCGTTGCCTCCATTGCGGCTTCCGTTGCCACGGGAAGTCTTACGAGGAAGGTGCTCCCTTCGCCGTTCTCATTGTTCCAGCACTGAATTTCTCCGCCATGCGCCCGCACGATGCCATAACAAATGCTCAAGCCCAGCCCCGTGCCTTTTCCGGTGGGTTTTGTAGTGAAAAATGGATCGAAGATCTTTGCCGGGTCGGAAATTCCGGTTCCGTTGTCCGTAAGCGTGATTTCGATGGAATCTCCCACCCGCCTCGTTCGCAGCGTAATCTTTCCACGCCGGCCCGCTTCTTGAATTGCATCATAAGCGTTGTTCACGATATTCAGGAACACTTGCTGAAGTTGCTGCGAGTCGCCAATGGTTGCCGGCAAATTTTCATCAAACTCTTCCACCACTTCCACACCGTGGCTCGAGAAATCATAGCTGCGCAGCTTGATGGTCTGTCGCAAAATGGCGCCCAATCGAACCGCTTCGCGTTGTACCGGGCGCTGCCGCGCAAAGCTGAGCAGGTCCTGCACGATATGCTTCGTGCGCTGCGTCTCTTGCAGGATGATTCCGAGCGGTTCGTGCGCTGACGCCGGAATCTCGGGGTTTTCCAGCAAAAGGTCCGTGAATCCGAGGATTGCGGCGAGTGGATTGTTCACTTCATGCGCCACGCCGGATACCAGGCGGCCGATCGTCGCCATACGCTCGGCGTGTGCGAGCTTTGCTTGCAGCAAGGCCGCATCCGTAATGTCCGTCATCACAACCACAACGCTGTTCACCGCATTTTGCTCATCCCGCATCGGGCTCAGACTGATGGAAAAATATCCGAGTGTTCCATCGCTGCGTTTCGCGCGCGCTTCCAGATTTTCCACTTGCTGCCCGTGCGCCGTCGTTTCCAGCGCTGCTTCGAACTCTTCGCGTTGCGCCCCATCCACCAAATCCACCAGGTGTCGCCCAATCATCTCTTCTTCGCGATAGCCCGCTTCGTAACAACGCCGGTTCGCGTAGCTGATAAGGCCGGCCGTATCGAGCACGAGGATCATGCTCTGTGTCGTGTTCAAAATTTTCTGGTTAAAATCGCGCTCCCGCTGCAACTGCGTCTGGAACATTTTTTGTTCCGTGACGTCGAGCATCAACCCGCGCATCTGCGCGATTCGGCCGCTAGCATCGCGCACGCCCGTAATATTCTGCAGCGTATACAGCAGCGTTCCGTCCCTGCGTCGCAACGTTTCTTCGTAATTTCGCAGGACACCTTTCGCATTCAATTCGTCCAAAATGCGTTCACGCGCTTCCGGCGCCGGGTAAAGATAAGCGCCGACATCGTTCCTCAATAATTCGTCGCGCGATTCGTAGCCGAGCATGCGTACCATCGCGTCATTCACATCCAGGAATCGGCCGTCGGGCGTCGCAAAAAAAAGTCCTTCTTGGATGCTGTCGAACAGCTCGCGATACCGCCGCTCCGCCTCGCGCCGGTCCGTAATGTCCTTCAGCACGTGAATCGTGCGCGCTTCGTCGTCCGTTGTTCCGCTGGTTCGCGAAGTCGATACGAGAAACACGCGGTCGCGCGCTGTAATAATGTGCTCTTCCCGCGATTGCTCCGTATCCACACAGAATGGGCAGGGAAGCGTTCCGGCCGTTTCGGCGAGCTGCCGCAGCGTGCCGACGGCTTCACCGACCAGGGCTACCGGCGGTACGCCGAGATGCGCCGCGAGCGAGCGGTTTGTTCGCAGAATCCGCCAGCGCCTGTCGTGCACGACCATGTAGTCGGTGATTGCGTCAATGTCCTGAACCCAGTTTCGCTTTGACCGTTCCAGCTGCCGAAACCGGCGAAAGTTTTCGATTGCCAGTGCCGCGTGGCTTGCGAGCGCTTCCAGCAACCGCCGTTCATGCGCGTGCAGCGCGCGTGGCGGCCGCAGCAGGCATAGCGCGCCCATTCGCTCTTTCGAGCTCGACAAGATGGGAACGAACACACCGGTTGAACTTTTTTCCTGCGGCAGGATGCAAACCTGTGCGTCTCCGCTCATTTCCAGCGCTTTGCGCACAAGCCACTCGTGCGTCGGAGAGTTCAGCACGCCAGTCAGTTCTGTGCCGCTATAGAATTCCTCGGCGTTTTCTTCGAATACAACCACGCCACCCCAGTCCGCATCGGCCAGCGACGCGGCGCGTACCGCGAATCGTCTCAGAAAGTCCGGCAAATGCCGCGATCTTGCAGCGTCGACCGCAAGATCCATTAATTCTTCTGCTTGTTTGGAATTTGCCTGCGGCCCGACAGCCTTGGTTTTCCGCCCCTCAACAGGGACGACAATGTTCGGTTTTGATCTGCGCCGTGGCATAGAGAAAGGGGCCCGTCTCAAGATGAGCGTACCCGCGTTGCACCCAGCTTCCAGAGATTCTCATTCTGAGTCAATCCCACTACCGGACTAGGTTGCGTATCAAGTCACTGGCCCGTTCGTCTTTGCTCGTGTCGCGTCTCAGCGTGAGACCCCGGCGGCTAAGTCCAGAGAGGATGAGACAAAACGACATCTAATCAACACTGAAAGGCTTTGGCAGGGAAGAGTCCAAGTCACGCGCTTTCTGGCACTTGCGGGGAAGTTTCGGAGCCGCGCCGCCTTTCCTCCACGCTGGCATCTGACGTGCTTTTCTTTTGCCGGGGTCGCTCCAACTCTGAGGAGGAGTAGTGTCAATGAGATTGCGTTGGATTCGAATCGGTGTCGCAGCAGCAGCAGCTGCTTTGTTTACTTCCGGCTTTGTGATCGCGCAGCAATCGAACACGGATGAAGGCAAGCGCAAGGTCAAGAGCAAGACCGCGCCGGCTTATCCCGAACTCGCCAAGCGCATGAGCGTTGCGGGTAAGGTCAAAATTGAGGTCATCATCACGCCCGACGGCAAAGTGCGCAGCACTCGCGTCATCGGCGGTCACCCGTTGCTCGTGCAAGCTTGCCAGGACGCTGTGAAGGAATGGAAGTTCTTCCCCGCGCCGGAAGAAACTACTCAGGTCATCGAATTCGATTTTCGCGGTACGAATTAGTTCTGGGTCTTTGCGCTTGGCCGTCTTCGACGCGGGCGCAGTCGTTTGGGAAAGCAGAGGAATTTTGCAATGACGATCGGAAAAAGACTTTACGCCGGGTTCGGAATGATTCTCGGCTTGCTGCTAATTCTGTTTATTGTGAATCTCTTTGCTGCTAGCCGCCAGGGTTCGGCACTCGAGAGCGTTCGCACCATCGAGGCCGTTCGCTACCAGATCATGCAGAATAGCCTCAACCTGAACAACTTTCTCTTGAGCGGCGATCCCCGCGATGAAGAGAAAGTGAGCAAGGGCATTGTTGATGCTGCAGACACGCTCAAGCGCGGCCAATCCCTAGGCAGTGAGACTCTCCGGATGGCTCTGATCCAAGTTGAAACCGTTGAGGCCAGCTGGGGTGACAATTTTGCGAAACCTCTTCTCGCCAAGCGCCATCAAGTCGATTCCGGCGACGCCACCGTTTCCGATCTTCAGATTTTCTACCTCCAGAAAGACCCGGCGTCGTGGTTGACTAAATCCTCCACCATTCTCGATCAATGCAGCACCGATACAACAAAGTCCGCCGAAAAAGCGGGCAGTGTCAGCTTTTGGCTCACAACAGTCGGAACACTCTGTGCGATCATCTTTGGCGGCCTTGTCGCCTTCAAAACCGCGAAATCCATCGCCGAACCGCTGAATCACTTGATCACGGTTGCCCGCGAAATCGGCGACTCCGGCGACCTAGATCAGAACATTGATATTCACCGCAACGACGAAATCGGCGCTTTAGCCACTACCTTCAACAACATGGTGGCCTACCTCAAGGAAATGGCCGGCGTTTCGATGGCCGTTGCCGAAGGCGACTTGTCCGTCGAAGTGATCCCGCGTTCGAAGCGCGACACGCTCGGCAACGCCTTCGTCCGCATGTCTCACGGTTTGCAGGAACTCGTGCGCACGACGCGTGACTCCGCCGGTCAAGTTTCCGCTGGTTCGAACCAAGTCGCCGGCGCCGCCGACGAATCCGCCAAGGTCAGCGTCCAAGCTTCTTCCGCCATTGAAGAAGTCACCAGCACCATGCACGAGATGAGCATCAACGTGCAGAACGTCGTGAAAAATACCCAGGTGCAGGCTTCCAGCGTCGCGGAAACCTCCGCTTCCATCGACCAGATGGTCACCTCGATTCAGCGTGTCGCGGACACTGCTAAAGTTCTTCTCGATATCGCGAACCGCTCGCGCGAAGAAGTCGTCACCGGTATCCAGACGATGGAGAAAGCTACCGACGGCTTGAACCGCACGAACAAAGCAATTCAATCGTCTGCGGAAATCATCAACGTGCTCGGCCATCGTGCCGATGACATCGGCAAAATCATTGAAGTGATCGATGACCTTGCCGAGCAGACGAACCTGCTTGCGCTCAACGCCGCGATCGAAGCCGCGCGCGCCGGCGAACACGGCCTCGGTTTTGCCGTCGTGGCCGACGAAGTTCGCAAGCTTGCGGAAAAGTCCACGCAATCCACCAAGGAAATCGCTGAACTCATCCAGAGCATTCAGCGTGAAGCGCGCCAGGCAGTGGAGAACATGGAGCGCAGCACGCGCATCGTCGAAGAAGGCTTGAGCCTCGGCAACGAGCTCGGCACCGCTCTGCACAAGATTTCCAACGTCGTCACCGAAGTTTACAAATTCTCACAGGAAATCGGCGCTGCCACCAACGAACAGTCAGTCGGCTCCGCGCAAATCGCGAAGGCAACTTCACGCCTCACCGAAATTACCCAGGAAATCAATTCCGCCGTCGAAGAACAGGCCTCCGGCGCGCAAGCCGTTGTTCGCGCGATGGACAAGATGCGTGAACTCGTTCAGCAGTCCGCTTCGAGTTCAACGGAGCTCTCCGCCGCCGCCGAGCAGATGCTCAAGCTTTCGCGCAACTTGCTCGACAGCATGGACCGCTTCGTTCTGGAACGTGCCAATCAGCCTCGTCCGCAGCGCGAATCAGCCTCGCGTCGCCGCAGCCGCGATACCGAGCGCAACCAGGAATTGGAATACGCCGAACTCGCGCGTTCCTGAGGGTTCAAGGATCCGTACATGGAAAAAGAACTCCAGGTAGTCGGTTTTCGCATCGGCAACGAAACGTTCGGAGTCCGTATCGGCTCTGTGCGTGAAATCGTGCGCGTCACGGAAATTACCACTGTTCCGAACGCGCCCGACACCATTGAAGGTGTCATCAATCTGCGCGGCAAAATCATTCCGGTGATGGATCTGCGCAAACGTTTCGGCTCTGGCGAGATTATCTCCGACAAAAAGAATCGCATCCTCGTCGTCGAGCTGGACACCAAACTGCTCGGCCTCATCGTCAATTCGGCATCCGAAGTTCTCAAAATTCCGCCCTCGGAAATCGAACCTCCCGGCACTGTCTTTGCCGACGGCGAATCGTCTTACGTTACCGGCGTGGGAAAACTAAACGGCCGGCTTATCATCTTGTTGGACATTTCCAAGCTCTTGCATCGCCCGGAGTTCAAACGACTCGAGGAGGCTGCGGAGATCGTCGCCACACCGTCCTGAGTCATTGGCGCCCGACCGCACTACGCACAACTATGGCAACGCTTACCGCACAAGTGCAGTTGACCGAAGCTGAACTGAAGTTATTGCAAACGCTCGTTTATCAGGAATGTGGCATGTTCTTCGATGAACGCCGTTCGCACTTCTTGAAGGACCGTTTGCAGCGCCGCCTGAAGGCCTGCCAGCTCGATTCGTTTTACAGCTACTATCGCCTGCTCACCAGCCGCGAAGGCAAAGCCGAGCTCGCGCTATTGCTTGAAAATTTGACGGTCAACGAAACGAGTTTCTTTCGCAATCGCCCTCAGCTCGATCTGTTGCAGAAATCTGTTTTGGAAGAAATTCTCCGCAAAAAGCAGGAACGCCGCGACTGGACACTCCGCGTCTGGAGCGCCGGCTGCTCAAGCGGCCAGGAAGCCTATACCGTCGCCATTCTGATTTGCGATGCGCTTGCGTACTACTATTTGCGGAATCCGCTGCCGTTTGACATGCCTTCGCCGAAGCCGCTGATTCCTCCGCCCTGGAAGCTCGAAATTCTTGCGTCCGACATCAGCTACAGCAGTTTGCGCGCCGGTCAGGAAGGCGTTTACACCGAACAGCAGATGGAGCCGGTAGACTACACCTGCCGACTACGCTATTTCGAAAAATCTGCCGACAAATATTCGATCAAAGCCCAGCTAAAGGATTTGGTCCAGTTCGACTTTCACAATCTTAAAACTGAATTCCTTCCCCGCCGCAACGACATCATTCTTTGCCGCAACGTGATGATCTACTTCGATGAAGCTGAACAAAAGCGCCTCATCGACAAGTTTTACAACTGCTTGAACCCCGGCGGATATCTCTTCGTGGGCCATGCCGAAAGCCTTTTCGGCCTTACGCAAAAGTTCCGCATGGTGCACGAAAACAATGGCACCGCGTACCAGCGCGTTGAGGTGAATGGTTGAAGCGTCAGTCCGACGATCGCGGCTCCGAGCTGCGCGCTCTCTTCTTTGAGAGCGCCAACGAATTGCTGCAGGCGCTTAACGAAGCCGGCCTGGAGCTCGAAGCTCGTCCGACGGACGAAGAAGTCATTCGCGGCGTTCGCCGCGCCGTACACACGCTAAAGGGCGATTCGGCCGCTTGCGGTTTCAACAAGCTCAGCGAAATTGCGCACGAATTGGAAGACGTCCTCTCTCCGCAGGTCGGCAAAGCAAAAGGCACCGGCCTGGCCGAAATTGTTCTGGCCGCAGCGGATACGTTTGAAGCGATGCTTTCCGCCTACCAGCGCCAAGTGGAACCTCCGCCTGTCGACGGATTGCGCGCCATGATTCGCAATCTGCTCGCGGGCCCAACGAATTCGACTACAGCCGGCGTAACCGTCGCTCCCGGGGGCACTCGCTTCGAATGGAGCGAGTACGAACGCCTGATGATTTCGGAAGCCTTGCATCGCGGTGAAGCTGTCTACAATGTGGCGCTCCGCATTGATCCGAACAGCGTAATGCGCGCCGCCGCGTTCCAGCTTATTCGAAATGTATTGCATGGTTGCGGCACCGTGATCGCTCTCCGGCCGGAAGACAATGCGGCCGCTGCAACCGTCGAAATTGTGGAAGCGGCGCTTGCCAGCGGCGCCGCAGAGGATCTACTCCGCCACCGTTGCAAGATTCCTTCGATCGTCACTGAAGTCTGGGTCGAACGCGCCGCGGCAGCCAACGCCGCCGATCACGAATTGCTCGGTGAATTGCTTGAAGCGCAAGCGGAGAAAATTGCCGCTGCGACGACCGACCAGGAAGACACGACCGGTGCAGGCAAGAATGGCGGCGCCAGTTCCGCCGTCGCGACTGTCGCTGAGAGTATGTTGCGCGTCGATGCGGCGCGTATTGACGCCGTGATGAACCTCGTCGGCGAACTCATCATCGGAAAGTCCATGTTGCACCGCGCGCTCTCTGAGTTCGATCAGCGCCACTCGCGCGATCCCGTTCGCGCGAAAATGGCGGACGCACTCGCTTTTCAATCGCGTGTTCTGGATGAGCTTCACAAGTCCGTGCTCAAAATCCGCATGGTGCCGGTCGAACAGCTTTTCCGCCGCTTTCCGCGCGTCGTTCGAGATGTCGCTAAACACTGCGGCAAGGATGTCGCCCTGGAACTGATCGGCCAGAATACCGATCTCGACAAGGGAATTTTGGATTCGCTCGCTGAACCGCTTATGCACATCGTGCGAAATGCGGTCGACCACGGCATCGAAGCCGCCGACGAGCGGCTCGCGTCGCAGAAGCCAGTCCGTGGAACAATCGTTCTTCGCGCCTACCATCAGGGCACTCAATTCGTTCTCGAAGTGAAGGACGATGGCCGGGGCATCGAACTCAGCCGCATTCGCAAACACGCCGTTGACAAGGGCCTGTACAAGCAAGCCGAGGTCGACCGTTTGTCCGACTCCGAAGTCCTTAATTTGATTTTTGAACCTGGCTTTAGCACCGCCAGCGAAGTCACCGAAGTTTCCGGCCGTGGTGTCGGAATGGATGTCGTCCGCACCGTTCTCGACCGCTTGAAGGGAACCGTTCACGTTTCCTCGCAACCCGGCAAAGGGACGACGATTCAACTTCGAGCGCCTCTCACGCTCGCTAGCATTCAAACGCTTTTGTTCCGTGTTGGCGGCCGCCTATTTGCTGTACCCCTGTCGTCCGTCGTCGAAATCACGCGCATCACGGATATGGAAATTCACCGCGTAGATCAGCGTGAAGTGCTCCGCCTGCGCGACCAGATTCTGACGCTCGTGCGCTTGAATCGTCTCGACCGCATTCACGCCGTTGACGAATCGCCGGAAAAGAAGAAAAAGAATTTCGTGATCGTAATCGGCGCCGCCGAGCGCCGTTTTGGCCTGCTCGTGGATCAGATGGTGGGCGAAGAAGAATTGGTCATTAAAGCGCTGCCCAGCGACATCGTCGCAAGCGATTTGGTCAGCGGCGCCTCCATTCTTGGTGATGGCACCGTTGTGCTGATTCTCAACGTTCCGGCCGTTCTCTCGCGCCTCTCCCGCGCAACCCCACTAGGAGCGATCGCATGAGCGAACGCGTCCGCGTTCTCGTAGTGGATGATTCCGCACTGATGCGGAAGCTGATCCCCAGTATTCTTTCTCGCGACCCGGACATCGAAGTCGTCGGAACCGCCATGGACGGTGCATTTGCTCTGAAGAAGATTGAAGAGCTTCAGCCCGACGTCGTAACCCTCGATTTGGAAATGCCCCGCATGGACGGAATGGAAACACTCCGCCTCATCATGCGCAACGCGCCATTGCCCGTCATCCTCTTCAGCACCCATTCGAAAGAAGGCGCTTACTCGACTTTCAAAGCTCTCGCTCTCGGTGCAATCGACTTCGTCGCCAAGCCGAAGGACGCTGCAGCCGGTAATCTGGACGCGATCGCGGGCCATCTGATCGAAAAAGTTAAAGTGGCGAAGCGCGCCGGCAGACGCTTGCAGGTACCGCCCGTCGAAGAAACGGTCGACTCCGCCAAAAAATCTATCCGTAGCCCCCGTCCGCCCAATCGTGTCATCGCCATTGGAATTTCGACGGGCGGCCCGAACGCGCTTCAGTTTGTGCTTTCTCAAATTCCCGCGGAGTTCTCCGGCACCATTCTCGTCGTGCAGCACATGCCGGAAGGCTTCACGGAGATGTTCGCGAAGCGCCTGGACGAATGCTGCCAACTCGACGTGCACGAAGCGCGCTCCGGTGATTTGCTTCTCGCCGGTCGCGTGCTCATCTGCCCAGGCAATCGTCACATGATGGTTCGCCGCATGCCGCGTGGAGACATGGCCGTGCTGTCCGATTCACCTCATGTGAACGGTCACCGCCCGTCTGCCGACGTTCTTTTTCATTCCGTCGCGCAGGAATTCGGCCCATCCGCAATCGGAATCATTATGACCGGCATGGGTGAAGACGGTGCCGAAGGTATCGGCGCCATCAAGAACTCCGGCGGCATAACTATCGCGCAGAGCGAAGACACCTGCGTTGTCGGCGGAATGCCTCGCGCCGCTATTAGTAGAGGTTTTGTCAGCAAAGTAGTTCCGCTCGACGCGCTGGCCAATTTTCTCGTGACGAACTATCACGTAGAGCGTTCACATTCCGACAAGAACGAGAAGCACGACAAGAACGACAAGCACGACAGAAACGACAGAAACGACAGAAACGAAAGGACACCTGTTTCTTCCAATCGCACCTAAGCCGTGTGAAGGGAAGCCGGCTGCGGTTTGGCCGGGTACAAGGAGAAGCCCATGGCACAATTCGCAGCGTTACTTCGCAAAGACGACAAGCCCGTTCGCTATCTTGTCGTGGATGATTCCGTCTTCGCACGCAAGAACATCATCAAGATGATCGAGCTCTTTGGTGGAGAAGTCGCCGGCGAAGCCGGTGACGGCCTCACCGCCATCGCCGAGTTCAAGCGCACTTCGCCGGATATCGTGCTCATGGACATCACCATGCCACAGATGGAAGGCATCGAGGCCGTCGAACGTATCGTGCGTCAGCATCCCGACGCCCGTATTGTCATGGTCTCCTCCGTCGGTTATCAGGAGAACATTCTCGCGGCGCTCCAGAAGGGCGCTAAACATTTTGTCCAGAAGCCTGTTAAGCCCGAAGTCTTGTACGAAATACTTCGCTACGTCTTGAGCGATGATCCCACCGCTGCTGGTGCGCCCGTCGCTCTCGCAGGAGAACACCGCTCATGAGAATGGACCTCATCCAGCCCTTCATCAATGCGGCCGACGCCGTTTTTGCAGAATCCCTGCAAGGTCCGACCAAAATTGGCGACCTCGTCATGGAAGAAGGCGCCTATCGCCGCAAGGGCGTAGCTGCGCTCATTGCCATCAAGGGCGACATCGAGGGCCGCATTATTCTCGATCTCTCGCCGGAAGTTGCCGTTCGGGTCGCCAGCATTCTGGCCGGTTCAGAAGTTACGGCCAGCGATCAAGTCGTCCGCGAAACCGTTTGCGAACTCGCGAACATGGTCATCGGCAATTCCGTCACGCTTTTGAACGACCAGGGGTACCGCTTCAAGGTGTTTCCCCCGGAAGTTCACATGAACGATGAAGGCCTCGCCGGGTCGCACGACACAGAAGCGCTGGTTCTCGCCATCGAAACTCCTTGTGGCGAAATCTACTTGAACATCGCCATGCGCCATCTCGCGCGCCGTCGCGCCGAACGCGACATCGCGCCCGTCGCCAGCTGACGTTTATTGCTAATTGTCGTCGCGAATTTTTCGCGTCACAAGCGTCGGCGTCGTCGGCGTATTGAATAGCAATCCGCGCACCGATACCGTGCTTCCCGCGGTCACCGCGCTTCCCACAAAATCATCCATTTCGGAATTTGAAAGCGTCATCACGTTGATGATTGTCACCGGCGGTGTCGCGCCCGTGAACAACGGCGATAGTCCCGTCAAAGTGAACGAACTCGCCCCCGGATTGCTCCCGACCGTCCCCGTCACTTGCGACGGCCACAAACGTACCAGGTCCGTCGTCATCGTCGTTATGCCGCCGCTTGTGGTCACCGCTCCCGGGCGAATCTGCACGTCTTGTCCAACCAGCAAGTCCGCGCCGCTCGCAAAGCTCGCCCCGCTGATGCTGAATCCACCGTCGTCGCCCAATTCCTGTCTTCCAATCTGAAAGGTCGCTCCCGGCGCAATTGTCACCACCACCGGCGACCCTTCCGATAACCCATTCACTGTCGGCTCTTCGTTGAAAACAACCAGATGAAATTGTGTCGTGCTGTCTACGCTCGTAATCGTCCCCTTGATCGCTTTGCCGTTCGCTCTCTCTTCCAACTCAACGCGCCTTGCCAGCATCGTCCCCGTGCCGTTTTCGCTCAAGTCGACGCTCACCACCTGCCCTTGCTGCATGCAGCTGAAGTTAGCGGGACTCGCCGTACATCCCGAGTCGCCAAAGTCTTCAAACACCGTGTTGCTATCCACACTGATCGTGAACGTTTGCCCGCTGCGTTCATTCGTTAACATAAATTGATTGCTGCCAAGGCTGCTCACCTGTCCATCAATGTCGTCCAGACGTTCCATTTCATCGGAGTCACCGCCCTCACGATGGGTTGTCACCTTCTTAACCGTCACCGTCGGAGAGATCGAAAGGTCTGCTTGCACCGACGAATTCACATTGAAATCCAATTTGATTCCAACGCTTGAATTCGAGCTGACCATCAACGGAAACGGCGCCGACGTAATCGTCACGCTCGATGGATTGAAGCTCGGCATAATTTCGCAGGCCGTGTTGTTTGCGCACGATCCGACCGCGGCTCCAGAATGATTTACGACTGTCAGCGCCGCATTCCCAAAAGTGAGCGTCATACTCGCGTAAGTATCGGGCGGCACATTCGTCAGACTCAGAAACGCTCGGTCCGTTTGCAGGTGTCCCATTTCCACTTCCGTGGGTGTAGAAAGCACGGAGACGGCCGCTTTGCTGGAATCGGAAGGTTGCAGGCTCACGCCCGTGATCATCGCTTCAAAAAAAACGACTCCCACGCCGTTCGGCGGCGTATCTCCTATGGACAACGTCATCGGTACTGCATTCGCGGCCGGTTGCGTCATTGACTTGCCTCCACAACCTGCCAACAAAGAATATGTGAACAAGGCAATCGCAACCGCTAGAAAGGAAAAAAGGGAAAGCACTCGCCTCATGGACGAACCTCCAACAGGTTCCGGGTTCGAAAGAGAACACCCGTATTATTTTGGGGGACACTGAGGACGGGCCTGTACTGTTCGAATTATATGCGCGGTTCGTTGAATTGGTTGCCTATTTTCGGCTTTTTGCCGCGATACGCGGGCAGAAGCGGCCCCTAAGATTCAGATAACCATGCGTAGCGTCCGTGGAGAGTTAGTCTGGAGCACGAAGGTAAGCCGCCCCGTGGCGGTAGAGTCCAGCGCTCGGAATGTGTTGCGAAAATACAATTCGTATCGGAACGAAGATGGCGCCGGTGCCTGGCGTATACGGCACCGCAACTTCAAGGCGCGTGCCCTCCGGATATTGGTTGCGGCTGCGAAACGCGATTCCGCCTTTCGAAAGATCTTCGCAGACCGCGACTTCTTCCTGAAAACCTCGGCGCCTGATGCACGCCAGTACCCGCGCTTTCACGCGCGTCCGGTTCCGGCGGGGAATTACGCGCTCTTCGAGTGGAGACCGCGTGCCAAGCATCGGCTCCGACGGCGCATCGGACAGCACTTCCGTCCAAATGGAAGGCGAATCGCAAAGCTTACAAAGTCGCGCGACGCATTTGCGTACTTCGAACGACTTCAGTTCCAATTCGTTCAGGTAAACCACTTCGCGGCGCTGGCAAAAACTGCATTCCATCATCATGCGCGCGATAGCTTCGTCGGCCTTCCGCAACATCGGGAATTCCACGTCCCAAAAGTCTGACCGCGTTTCCAGCAGGTGAATCGCGTAAAGAAATCCATCCGGTTCGCGGTCGATTTCCGCGACCACCCGGGCGCGCGCCGTCTTGGAAAGGTCGCCGTCTTCGATGGTGCGCTTCAGCGTCAGTTCCTGGCCCTGGTTTAGCCGCTCTGTCAGACGAATGACTCCGCCATTCCGGCTGATCAGCAAAGTGACAGCTTGCTGTTTGACGAGCACGCCGCCCGAGCCGTACCACGACGCCTCAATGGGCATGCGGAACGCTACTCGGTCGCTTTGGCGCGCCGATTCAGTGCGTGTGGTGCTCATCGTCAGGACGCAATACTGCCTCTAAACAAGCCTAACATGAGTGTTTTCACGGCAATTCGGCGACGCTGACCGGTTTGTCGTTAGCACTAATAACAGGCCCGTTCGCCGGACCGGGGGGCAGTTCGCCCCTCGGATATTGCCTTTTTGACGCCCACACCAAGGAAAATTGGCCACCCTGGGCAAGGTTTCCGGCAGAATAAAGGTGTTGGTAGGGTCGCGCCAGAAAGTTGAGTTGGGTGCCGCACGAACCCAGCACCGTGAAGAACGTTATAACTATGCCCGAACCAGGCTCGAAGAGCGGATCCCCCAAGATGACCGTGCGGGATCGTCGCTACGCCATCCGTTTTCCGTTTGCCGCCGACGTCTCTCTGATTGACCTCGAATCGGGAGCCACCGCAGACGGCGTTACCTCCGATATTTCGTTTGGCGGCTGCTTTGTCTGCACCAGCAAATCCCTCGCGCTGAAATCTCGCGTACGCGTCACCTTGACCCGCAAAGAGCAGACTATCGAAGCACTTGGTGTCGTTCGCGCAGTCAAGCCCCGAGTCGGCCTGGGCGTGGAATTCTTGGATCTGGAACAGGCGTCCTATTCGACGCTTGAGCGCTGGATCGAGCAGATCCGCCGCGAACGCTAACCCGCAATCACCTGATCGAGCAGCTGCTGCACAGCGCGCTGCGCCTCCAAAATAGAAAAACGATGGTCCATTGCTCCGGCTAAATCCGTATTTGCAAACGCGATACGGCCGAACGGCGCAGCGCGCAGAACGTCGCGCGGAGCCGGCTTCCGATTTGTCCCGAAGAAAAAACCGGGTTGCGGGCTGAGATAGGCGTGCCCCCAACGGTTCAGGACGATTCCCGCGATGTCACGCGAAGCGTCAAAACCTGCATCGGAAAACATGTCGCTGAACTGCTGCCGGATTCGTCGCTCATAATCCCGGAAAGACGTTGCCAGCATTTCGCTGCGTCCGCGTTGCCCCTGCTCTTCCGTGCTCAAACCCGGATAGGAATAGAGAACTTTCAGTGTCAGCACCACTGGCGAGTCCGGGCTGATAGTCTTCGGCACATCCCCGACCGTCGCAAGGCGCCGAAGTTCCAGATAGTTTCCGACACCCGAACCAAACCACCGGCAACCCGTCATCCCGAGTTTGGCGAGGAACCTCCAGTTGCGCAGAGCGACGTTGGCCATCAAGCAAGGCGACCGAAAGAATTGCGCGTACGCTTCGCGGTGCGATTGCGGTAGGTCGTGGATTATGTGCTTCGCCGTCCAACTGCCGCCAGCCATAACCACGGACCGCGCGTGAATCCGGAATAGCTTTTCTCCGACGACGTACACAATCGAAACGGATTCGGATTTCTCTGGCGAAGCGTCGTGCTGGATGGAAATGGCAGTTGCGCCCAACCGTATTCTTGCAGGCAACTCTTTCGCATCGAGTGCTGCGAAGTTAACTTTGCCCCGAGTGACGCCCTCCGCAGTTGCATCACCGGAAATGGAAGAGCGAATCAGAGCCTTTACCATGAGGCGCGCGATCGTGGTATTTCCGCCCGGAAACATCTGCACCGCTTCGCCCTTTGCTTCGTACGGATGGAGAAGGTCTGCCGCGTAGTCGCTGTAGGCGGAGAGCGCATCGGCCCCGAGGCCGGAACCTCCGCCCAAATCGGGCGAAAGAAACGTCCGGATAAATTCTCGCGAGAGCTTGTACTGCCGGACGTAAAACTCCTCGAGTGTTATCGAATCGAGATGGCGCGATATGTCGTCGCCTTCGTATTTCGGGCCGGAAAAGGGTGACGCTTGCGAGGCTGCGCCCGAATACCAGCGGAGCAGTTCTTTCTTTGTTGCGTCCGGCACCGGCGCATTCGCGAATTCCTTGCCGATTGGGTCGATTTGCCAGACGCCGCGCTTCTCGCCGAATTGCGCTCCGAAAAAGAAGCCATAGTGGCCGGTGCTCATTCCGGCCGAATCATAGGGCGTCCGGCCAATCGGCATTTCAGGTCCGGACCCGCCCCATTTTTGATAATCGAGGTGCGGCTCTCTCAGGCCAACGGAATCGTAGAATTGCGCCAGAAAACTGCGCGGATATTGCGCAAAATAAATTGCCGAACCTTGATGGCCGACGAGGCGCTGCCCATCCACCTCGAATTCATTCTGCTTGGCTTCACCGCCAAAAATCGCATGATTTTCCAGAATGAGCGT
>DATLVG010000034.1:0-6103 GCA_035577625.1 Candidatus Dormiibacterota bacterium | reverse complement strand
ACGGAATGTTATCGTCCGCGGTACGTAAACCAAGGAGTTCCCAGCCGTGAGCAATTTGACAAACTGGTTGTTGCTCATCATCGGCGTGGTTTGCGTTATTGCCGAACTCGCCCTTGGCGCCATTACGGGCTTCGATCTTGCCCTGGTCGGCGCTTCTCTTGCCGTAGGCGGAGTCATCGGCCTCGTCGCCCATTCGGAAACGACCGGTCTGATCGCCGCGGCCGCACTGGCCCTCATCTATTTTGTTTTCATTCGCAGTTGGGTGAAAAGCAAACTGCAAGTGCAGGATCGCGCCAGCAACGTGGACGCCGTTGTCGGCAAGAGTGGCGTCGTCACCAAGCGCATCGCGCCGCGTGATTGTGGGCTGGTGAAAGTCGGAAGCGAAGAGTGGCGTGCCGAACTGATGCCCGCCGATTCTTCGTCCCGTGAAATTGGCGTGGACGTCGTCGTGCTTTCCGTCGAAGGCGTAACTCTCAAGGTGAGGTGAGCCGCATGGACTCCGGAGCGTTTCTTGGCGTCGCACTTTTAGTCGTCCTGGTTTTCTGTTTGTTCTTGCTCGCCAAGTCTGCGCGCATCGTGCGCCAGTATGAAAAGGGCCTGGTCATGCGCCTCGGCAAATTCCATGCGCTTGCGCCGTCGGGCCTCACGCTCATCATGCCGATCATCGACGACCTCATTCGCGTGGACATGCGCGAACAGGTCATCACCGTCCCACCGCAAAAGCTAATCACGAAGGACAACGTCACCGTGGAAGTCGACGCCGTCGTCTATTACAAAGTCGTCGACCCGATGAAGTCTCAGTTTGAAGTACAGGATTTCGGCTACGCCTGCACGACGCTCGCGCAAACCAACCTGCGCAACCTCATCGGCGACCGCACGCTGGACGAAACGCTCGTCGCGCGCGACATGATCAATTCCAATTTGCGCCACGTCCTCGACGAAGCCACGAACAACTGGGGCGTTAAAGCCACGCGTGTCGAAGTGCAGAAAATCGAGCCGCCGCGCGACATCACGGACGCCATGTCCCGCCAGATGAAAGCCGAACGCGAGAAGCGCGCCGCCGTCCTCGAAGCGGAAGGCATCAAGCAAAGCCAGATTTTGCAGTCGGAAGGCAAGAAGCAATCGGAAATCTTGAAAGCCGAAGGCGACGCGCAAGCTCGCATCACCCGCGCCAACGCCGAAGCCGAAGCCATCAAAATGGTTTCCACCGCCGCCGAGACCTATTTCAAAGAACGCGCCGAAATGATGCGCCGCCTTGAAGTCCTCAACAACACGCTCGTCAACAACACCAAGTACATCGTTCCGTCTAACTCCAGCCTCGTCAACGTCCTCGGCCTCGACTCCGCCGTTCAAGCCGCCGCCGATGCCGTGGCGCCGAAGCCTTCCCCGAAGTAAGTCTTAGACTGCATTTGGAGAATGCATGGATGAAAGCTGGGTTCCCGTACTTGTACTGACCCCGATCGCCACACTCGTTGTTGCCTATTTCCTAGCCTGGCGAAGCAAAAGCGCGAAGCTTCGTAAGTCCGGCACTCGTCTGCTGGCGATCGCTTTAGGTCTTGTAGCTCTCTTCAGCTCGTGGTGGGCGCTAGGGATGACGGCGCTCGTCTGGTCCGGTGGCGAACTGAAGTTGCGCGATATCCCGCCAAGACTAATCCTGGAAATCGTGGTCTTGGTTTTTCCCTTCGGTCTTTGGTATCTCTGCGTCCGTTACGCAAAATTGGCCGCGAAATCAGACCCACCTGTGGAGGAAAAGTCTTAAGTTGGTTTCGGCTCGCTCGGAGGGCATTCAAACCCGTCGTCTGTGTTAAAATAATCTTTCCCCGAATGCCCCTGGGAGACCCAACACGATGAAATTCGGAGTCGTAGTCTTTCCCGGCTCGAATTGCGATCACGACGCGTTTTACGCCATCGGCAACATCCTGCATAAACCCGTCGAATTCATCTGGCACCAGTCGCTTGACCTCGCGAATTGCGACGCCATCATCCTGCCTGGCGGCTTCTCCTACGGCGACTATCTCCGCACTGGCGCCATAGCGCGCTTTTCGCCCGTTATGAAGTCCGTCGAAAAATTCGCCAATTCCGGCGGCATGGTCCTCGGCATTTGCAACGGCTTTCAAACGCTGTGCGAAGCGGGCTTGCTTCCCGGCGCCATGATGCGCAACTCCGGTCTCCGCTTCATCTGCCGCCACGTCCACATTCGCGTCGAGCAAACCGACACGCCATTCACCAACGCCGCGCGCAAGGGCCAAATCCTGAAAATTCCGATCGCCCATTCCGACGGCTGCTATACGGCCGACGAATCCGACATTGTCCAAATGGAAAAGAATCGCCAGATTCTTTTCCATTACACGACGCCCGATGGTTCGGATGACACCGCCGGAAATCCCAACGGTTCCATGCACAACATCGCCGGCATCTGCAATCGCGAACGCAACGTCGCCGGCCTCATGCCGCACCCAGAGCGCGCCGTCGAATCCGCGCTCGACTCCGCTGACGGCCTCGTCATCTTCAAATCCATGGTCGAAGCCCTAGTCGGCGCCGCAAAGGCCACCGCGTGATTTTAGAACTGGCAGCCAACCTGAATAGCGGGTCATTCCGAGCGGAGCAGCCTAGCTTTTTCCGGCGTGCGCTGTTGGCAAGCTGGGCTGCGGAGCCGAGGAATCTAGGCAAGATCAAAAGCATTAACGCGATCGCGTTGAGGAAGTATGGCCACCGCACTCACTGAAATTAGAGTCACTCCCGAAATCGCCGCAGAGCACGGCGTCACCGCCGAAGAGTACGCGCGCATCCAGAAAATTCTCGGCCGTGATCCCAACATCACCGAACTCGGTATTTTTTCCGTGATGTGGAGCGAACACTGCTCCTACAAATCCAGCAAAGTCCATCTCAAGCGCCTTCCCACACGCGGCAAACTCGTCGTACAAGGCCCGGGTGAAAATGCCGGTGTAGTGGACATCGGCGGCGGCCTCGTCGCCGCGTTCAAAATTGAATCGCACAATCATCCGAGCTACGTCGAACCTTTCCAGGGCGCGACCACCGGAGTCGGCGGAATTCTCCGTGACATTTTCACCATGGGCGCGCGCCCCGTCGCCGTCCTCGATTCTCTTCGCTTTGGAGAAATCAAGCCGAATCAAAACACTTCGCCCGAAGACGCCGCAAAAAACCGCCGCATCCTCGACGGCGTCATTCGAGGCGTCGGCAACTACGGAAATTGCTTTGGCGTGCCCACGGTCGGCGGCGAGGTCGGTTTCGAGCCGTGCTATTCACAAAATCCGCTCGTCAACGCACTCGCGCTCGGCATCGCGCGCAAAGAAGAAATTTTTCTCGCCAAAGCGAAGGGCATCGGCAATCCCGTCATTTACGTCGGCGCAAAAACCGGACGCGACGGCATTCACGGCGCCTCGCTCCTCGCCTCCGCCGAATTCACCGAAGAGTCGCAACAAAAACGCCCGAACGTTCAAGTCGGAGATCCCTTCGTCGAAAAACTCCTCCTCGAGGCCTGCCTCGAAGCGATGCGCACCGGCGCAGTCGTCGCCATCCAGGACATGGGCGCCGCCGGCCTCACCTGCTCCACGATGGAAATGGCTTCCCGCGGCGGCACCGGCATTGAAATTGATTTGGCGAAAGTTCCGCAGCGCGAAACCGGCATGACGCCATACGAAATCATGCTCAGCGAATCGCAGGAACGCATGCTCCTCGTTGCCGAAAAAGGTCGCGAACGCGAAGTGCTCGACGTTTTTAAAAAGTGGG
This sequence comes from Candidatus Dormiibacterota bacterium, assembly GCA_035577625.1. Lineage (GTDB taxonomy): Bacteria > Acidobacteriota > Terriglobia > Acidiferrales > UBA7541 > Acidiferrum. The sequence continues at coordinate 2,353 of DATLVG010000034.1, read as the reverse complement.
GACTCGACGCCGTCGTCGTCGGAACGGTTACCGAAGGCGGTCTCGCCGTCATCAAGAATCACGGCGCTGTCGCCGCACAAATTCCCGCGCACCCGCTCGCCGAAGAAGGCCCTGTTTACAATCGCCCGCTCACCGCGCCCGCGCCGCGCATCGAATCCGAAAAAGAGTGGTTCGCCTTCACGCCCGAAATGACCGACCTCACCGAGAATTTCAAAAAACTTCTCGCGTCGCCGGCTATCGCCTCCAAGCGTTGGATCACTGAACAATACGACACCAGCGTCCGCACCAACACGCTCGCCGGCCCCGGCGCAAGTGACGCAGCAATCGTTCGCATCAAAGAATCGGAAAAGAATGGCGTCATGCGAGGTCTTGCCCTCGCCACCGACGGCAACGGCCGCTGGTGCCAGCTCAATCCCAAAGTCGGCGCCATGCACGCCGTCGCCGAAGCCGCGCGCAACATAGCCGCCTCCGGCGCGCGCCCCATCGCCGCAACGAACTGCCTCAATTTTGGCAGCCCCGAAAAGCCCGAAGTCATGTGGCAATTTTCCCAGGCCATCGACGGCATCGGCGAAGCCTGCACCGCTCTCGGCACGCCCATCACCGGTGGCAACGTCAGCTTCTACAACGAAACCCTCGGCAAATCGATCTACCCCACGCCCGTCATCGGCATTCTCGGAATCCTCGACGATTCCTCCAAAGCCCTGAAAATTGCCTTCCGCAATCCTGGCGACGTCATCGTTCTCCTCGACGGCCTCTCTGCCGACTGTCATGCCGAGCGAAGCGAGGAATCAGGGCAAGATCGATCCGTGACTCTTTCACGCGAATTCTCCTCCTCCGAATATTCCAAAACCGTCGCTGCCGTCGCCGCAGGCGAACCCCCTAGCATCGACCTAGCCGCCGAAAAACGCCTCATCGATTGCCTCGTCGCGCTTGCCGATGCGCGAACCGTCCAATCCGCTCACGACGTGTCCGACGGCGGCCTCGCCGTCACCCTTGCCGAATCCTGCTTCGCCGCGAATGGTCTCGGCGCTTCAATTTCATTCAACGAAAACGCCTCCCCGGAATACTCCCTCTTCTCCGAACGCGGCGCCCGCTGTGTCGTTTCCGTCTCCCCCACAAACCTTGCCGCCGTTCTCGCAACTGCGAGACAATATAACGTGGACGCAAATGAGCTTGGTAACGTTACTCGCAACGCCGCGCTCCGCATAGAACTTAAGGGGCACGCAGCCATCGATTCCCCCCTCGATGTCCTGTGTGATATTTGGGCCAATTCTCTCGAAAGCACGTTAGTCACACGATGACGCAAAAACTTGCATATCAAGATGATCGGTTCCACGACCACTGCGGCGTCGTCGGCGTCTTCGGCCACACCGAAGCGGCCAAACTTGTCTACCTCGGCCTCTATGCGCTCCAGCATCGCGGCCAAGAATCCGCCGGCATTGTTTCCACCGATGGTCACGAACTCCACGCCCACCGCGCCATGGGCGAAGTCGAAGAAATTTTTACACCCGATGTTCTGAACAAACTTCCCGGCAGCGCTTCCATCGGCCACACGCGCTATTCCACCGCTGGCGACAAAGCCTTGCTCAATGCCCAACCGATCATGATCGATTGCAACAAGGGCAAGATCGCGCTCGGCCACAACGGCAATCTCACCAACGCCGCCGAATGGCGCCGCCGTCTCGAACATCGCGGCTCGATCTTCCAAACGAACAGCGACACCGAAGTTGTTGTCCATCTCGTCGCAAAATCACAAGCGCGCAATCTTTCCGGAGCGCTCGGCGACGCGCTCAATCAAGTCGAAGGCGCCTACTCGCTCGTTGTCCTCACTCCAGACGAACTTTACGCCGTCCGCGACCCGCGCGGTTTCCGCCCCCTGAATCTCGGCAGGCTCGTCACGCCGCAAGGCGAAGAAACCTGGATCGTCGCCAGCGAAACTTGCGCGTTCGATCTTCTCGACGCCAAATACGTCCGCGAAATCGAACCCGGCGAAATGGTGCGTATCTCCAGATCCGGCATCGAATCCATTCACTTCGCACCCCCCAAGCCGCACCAGCAATGCATTTTCGAGCATGTCTATTTCGCGCGCCCAGACAGCACCATCTTCGGACGCAGCGTCAATTCCAGCCGCGAAATGCTCGGCCGCTTGCTCGCCAAGGAACATCCTGTCGCCGCTGATCTTGTCGTGCCCGTTCCCGATTCCGGCGTTCCTGCCGCCGTTGGCTACGCGATGGAATCAGGCATTCCGTTTCGCATGGGCCTCATTCGCAATCATTACATCGGCCGCACGTTCATCGAGCCGTCGCAAGCCATCCGCAATTTCGGCGTCAAACTGAAACTAAATCCGATCCGC
>DATLVG010000033.1:0-2410 GCA_035577625.1 Candidatus Dormiibacterota bacterium | reverse complement strand
ATTCAGTAGTCATGCGCCAGCCGGGCGAGCGAAGTAATGCCGTGCCCCAACGTTTTATTTGCGGACTTTTTCAACGGTGATCGTGCCGTTCGTCAGCACCTGAAAAAGAAAATGTTGGGTCGCTACCATTTCCGGGACTCGTGGATCTTGCGTGAGAACGTGGAAGACGTCGGTGTCTTCGGGCAGGTCGCTCAGAGCATGCGTATGAAATCCTGCGGCGAGCTTTTTGCCTTTGCCCAGTGGCGGCGATTCCAGAATGCTTTTGTGCAACAGGCGTCGTTCGACAATTTTGTTTCCGTCCGCTGAAATCAGGTAACGGACATCTCCGCCGAGGGGATAAATACGCGGCTTGGTCTGCCCCGGATAGATATACACATAAAGTTGATCTTGCGGCGCGGGCAAAACGGCCATGTTGTAGGGGCGATTGACGCCTTGAAAGTCGCGCTGCGCGACTTCAATCGCTCTCGCCGCGAAAAGGTAGAATCCGGCGTCGGCTCGTTGTGCGAATTCTTCCGACACGCGAAATTCCTGGGGCTTTGTCTGCTGGACCGCTTCGTAATGAATTTCAAAAAGATTTCGGTCGGGAGTAAGTTTTCCGAAGACGACGTTCCATTTGCCGTTTTCTTTTTTGGCGATGTAGTGCTGGCCCTCGACCGTTTTCGGGTTGGCGGTTTGCACGGCGTCGCTAGCGTGCCATGCGGCCTGGTCGTATTCATTCAACAGAATTCCGCGCTCCGTAATCGCCGTTAATTCTTGCGCTGTCGGTAGCGAAGTCGTTTGCGCAAAAGCGCAGGGAACGGTGACGGCTAACAGCAAGACAACTCCTAGAACCGGCTCAGCAGGATTTTTTGTTCGCAAAGCTTTTCGCTCCAAAGAAACGCGAGTCGGAGTAACATCCCATTGTCTATTCAACCTAGGAGCGCCGTCCATGCCTTCTCGCGTTACGCGCCGTCAATTCGTTTCCGCCGCCGCATCCACCGCGGCGCTTTCCAAGCTGCCTGTGAATTTATCTTCGCTATGGAACAACGCCGCGAACGAAGTGTCACTCTCGTCCGATCCTGGCTGGAAGGATCAAGGCGTTCTGAACCTGGCGCATTCGCCGTACGCGAAACTGAAGAACGTGCCGGTGCACGCGGTGACGATTCAGGAAGGATTCTGGTCGAGCCGGCGGGCGGCAAATGTGAATACGAGTATTCCGTCGATGGGGAAACTGCTCGAATCGAACGGACGGATGGATAATTTCCGGCGGTTGATTGGAAAAAGTGACGCGCCGCAGCGAGGGCCAGTCTATTCCGATTCCGATATTTATAAATGGTGGGAAGCGATCGGGTTCGCGCTGCAGTCCGGCGACAATCCTGCGTTGCGAGCGATGGTGGAGAATACCGCGAAAGATGTGATGGCGGCGCAGCAAGCCGACGCCTACCTGAACACTTACTATATTCGCGAACGGGCCACCGACCGCATGACGCCGCGCACGCAGCAGTGGGGCCATGAGCTTTATTGCATGGGCCATTTTCTGCAGGGCGCGACGTCGTATTACCGCGCGACGGGCGATCGCGCGCTGCTGGACACGGGAATCCGATTTGTAAATGACTTTCTGATTCCTTCGTATGGACCGGAAGCCAATAAAAAGCCGCTGATGTCGGGGCATCCGGAGATGGAACTGGCGCTCGTGGAGCTGTACCGGATGACGGGCGACAAGCGGCACCTGAATCTGGCGGAATATTTGTTGCGAGGCGATGCGCGGATTCCGTTGAAGCCGGAAAATTATGTGTACCACTTTTGTGGGAAGCCATTCACTTCGCGGACGAAGCTGGAAGGGCATGCGGTGCGGGCGATGTACGCGTGCTGCGGCGCGACGGATTATTACCTGGAAACGGGCGACGAGACGTATTGGAAAACGCTGAACACGCTTTGGGAAGACTTGGTTTCCTCGAAGATGTACATCACGGGCGGAGTGGGCGCGCGCAGCGACGGCGAAGCGTTCGGAGACGCGTACGAATTGCCGAACGCGCAAGCATACGGCGAAAGCTGCGCTGCGATCGGCAACATGATGTGGAACTGGAGGATGCTGGCCGCGACGGGTGACGGGAAGTATGCCGACGTAATCGAACGTGCGCTTTACAACGGAATCAATTCGGGCATGTCGTTGAGCGGAAATCTTTATTGCTACCGCAATCCACTGGCGTTTGATCCGGGAACGGGAGACGTGATTCGCAACGAATGGTACGACACGACATGCTGCCCGCCGAATCTGGAGCGCACGTTTGCTTCACTGCCGGGATATTTTTACAGCACGAGCAAAGACGGAATCTACGTGCACCTTTTCCACAACTCGGAAATGAACTGGCATTTGGAGGATGGGACGCCGATCAAGATCGTGCAGAAGACGAATTATCCGTGGGACGGG
>DATLVG010000032.1:0-5417 GCA_035577625.1 Candidatus Dormiibacterota bacterium | reverse complement strand
CTTTGATTTTGCCTTCACAATCGCAGCTGCCGCACCAACCGGAGAACGCGAAGCCGTTTTCGACGGCCTTCTTGAGTTCGTCGTAGGTCTGGGCGTTGTGCGTGTTCGAACGCCGGAATGTCAGCGCCTTGGCGTACAACGACTCTTGAATCTCAGCGAGAAGTTTTTCCACGGTTACCGGGAGATCCGCAAGCGATGCAAAAACTTTGCCTTCTTTGCCGGGACGATCGCGGCGCGCCAGGACTGCCGACTGCTTGGCGACGTCCTTTGGCCCCAGTTCGATGCGGAGAGGCACGCCGCGCATTTCCCAGTCATTGAACTTCCAGCCGGGGCTTTGGCCGTCGCGCTCGTCGAGAGTCACGCGGAGATTCGCTTTTACGAGTTGCGCTTTGATGTCTTTCGCAACGGTGAGGACGCTAGCTTTCTCTTCGTCGTTCTTGAAGATAGGCACGATGACGACCTGGTAGGGCGCCAACTTCGGTGGCATGATGAGTCCCTGATCGTCGCCGTGCACCATGATGATGGCGCCGATGAAGCGCGTCGAAAGGCCCCACGAGGTTGTCCAGCAGTGCTGTTGTACGCCGGTCTGGTCGAGGTATTTCACTTCGAACGCTTGCGCGAAATTTTGCCCGAGGAAGTGCGATGTACCGGCTTGCAGCGCTTTGCCGTCGCCCATCATAGCTTCGATGGAATAGGTAATGTCGGCGCCCGCGAATTTCTCCGCGTCGGACTTTTTGCCGGGAATGACAGGGATCGCCGCGTCGTTCACGGCGAAGTCCGTATAGGCGTCCAGCATCTGCAACGTTTCGTCTTCGGCTTCCTGCTGCGTCGCGTGCGCGGTGTGACCTTCCTGCCAGTAAAATTCGAGCGTGCGCAGGAAGAGCTTCGTCCGCAGTTCCCAACGGACGACGGAATTCCACTGGTTCATCAGCACCGGCAAATCGCGGTACGACTGAATCCACTTCGACCACATGTGGCCAATGATGGTTTCCGAGGTTGGACGGAGGATGAGCGGCTCGGCCAATTCCTCGCCGCCGCCGATGGTGACCACTGCCAGCTCGGGCGAAAATCCTTCGACGTGATGCTTCTCTTTTTCTATGAAGCTCTTTGGAATGAGCAAAGGAAACGCGACGTTCTGATGGCCGGTCGCCTTGAAGCGACGGTCCAGCGCGCCTTGAATGTTTTCCCACAGCGCCCAACCGTACGGACGAACAATCATGCAGCCACGCACCGGCGCGTAGTCGGCCAGCTGCGCTTTCAAGACCAGTTGGTTGTACCACTCGGAAAAATCCTGTGCCCGTGTCGGAAGCTTTTCTTCGGCCATTCGCTTTAGAACCCTGCGGCTCCTTTGCCCGTAAAAGAATCATTCAGCGTACCGGAAGCCAGCACATGGGCGCAAGGCAGCGAGCCCGAAGGCACGATGAAATTGCATACTTAAGTTTCTGCTTGACAAATATTTGGGCCTGCCAGATACTTTAGTAGATGCTTAACTTATTCGCGTTCCACGCAATCAGGAGGTCTCACGTGCAACCATTGATCGCTTTTATCACTACTTCGCTGGACGGCTATTTTTCCGACTCCGCCGGCGACATGAGTTGGGCGCACAAGTCCGATCCAGAGTGGCTGGAGTTTGTTTCGAGCAACGCGAGCCAGGGCGGGACGCTGCTATTTGGCCGCGTGACCTACGACCTGATGATTCGCTACTGGCCGACGCCGATGGCGAAGCAGCAAAATCCGGTCGTGGCGGATGGCATGAACAGCGCACCCAAAATGGTCGCCTCCCGTACACTCAAAGAAGCGACGTGGCAGAACACGAAGCTGCTCAAAGACGATTTGCCCGGCGAAATCCACAAGCTCAAGCAACAATCCGGCAAGGGCATGTGCATCCTGGGCAGCGGCTCGATCGTTACGCAGCTTGCCGAAGCGCGGTTGATCGATGAGCTGCAAATAGTGATCAGCCCAATCGCGCTGGGAAAAGGCAAGACGCCGTTCGAAACGCTCAAGCAGCGGTTGCCGCTGAAGCTGATGAAGACCCGCTCGTTCACCAACGGCAACGTGATTCACTATTACGGGCCGACGGCATAAACTTCCTGGCGCAAAAACTGGCAAAGGAACAAATCATGGAAATCAATCGCGCTACGCACGCAACGATCATTCTCGAGCGCAAATTTGCCGTTCCGCCGGAACGCGTCTTCGCGGCTTTTTCCGACCCCGTGAAAAAGCGTAAATGGTTCGCCGACGGCGAGGGGGCCAAAATCGAATCGTACGAACTGGACTTCCGCGTGGGCGGCAAAGAAATCACGCGGATGCAGTTCTCCGATTTCCCCGTGTGCACGAACGACACGTATTTTCTGATCATCGTGCCGAACCACCGCATCGTGATCGCTTATACGATGTCGATGAACAATCACGCGTTCTCTTCGTCTCAAGCAACTTTTGAGCTGGTTGCTTTCGAGGGCGGCACGACGCTGGTGTTCACGGAGCAAGCCGCGTTCTTCGAAAAATCCGACGGCCCGAAACTGCGCGAGGACGGATGGCGCCAGCTTCTCGACCAGCTCGCTCGCTCGTTGGCCAACTAACACCTCGCATTGCGCAAGCGAACCTCGCGCGCGAAAGGATTCCAAATGCACAGCCAGCAACCCGCCGTCGATCGCGCCTTCCACGCACTCGGCGATCCGACCCGCCGTGCTATTATCGAAAAACTGAGCCACGGCCCCGTCTCGGTCTCGACGCTTGCCGAACCGCTCGACATGACGCTGGCTGCCGTCGTCCAACACTTGCAAATCCTGGAAGAAAGCGGCTTGGTGCGTTCGGAAAAGATCGGACGTGTCCGCACCTGCCAAATCGAGCCCAAGGGATTTGCGCTCATCGAAAAATGGATCACTGACCGGCGCACACTTTGGGAGCGGCGCTTCGACCGCCTTGGCGCACTGCTCGCCGGCCCGGAGGAAAAATAATCTGGCAGCAGTTTTCCCTCGAGGCAAGATATCTGGCGTCACATGGCGCGAGGTAGTTTGCTTTGCCCCAGTACCTAGGTTCCACAACCTTTTGGCCAGCAAAATCGATTGCCAGGAACGCCTATCTTGCGTAGGATTCCGTCAACGGATGTCCCCCGTTGGTAGCGGTTCCTGGTTGCCCGAGATGTCGCCTTTATTCAACATCCGCCGCACGACCGCGCGTCCCGTCGCGCTCTCCTGTTTTGTTGTCCGCGTTATCGCCGCGACTGCGCTCGCGTCCATCTCTTTCGTCGCGGCGCCAATCCTGCTTGCGCAATCTGACGACTCGCAACAATCGAACCAGGACGTCGCCGAAGCGGCCCGGCAGGCGCGCGCCCGCAAACAGCAGAACGCGGCACGAGCCCGCGTCTACACGAACGAAGATTTGCGCCGCGGAAAAATCCTCACGCCGGAAGATCGCTCACGCGCCGAAGCGGCGAATCACAAGAATTCTTCCGCACCGGCTCCGGTGGCCCCGGCAGGTGCGCAGGGTCTCGACGCCAACTCGGCGCCGCCGCAAGAGCCGCTCGGCGACGTAGCGCGCCGCTACCGCAACGCCAAAAAGATTTCACCGTTCCACCTGCCCACGAATGAACGGGCGCTTGCCGCACCGAAAATCGTTGCGCCGTTGGCGGAACCGAATTCGAATTCCCTGCTACAACCGCATGCAAAAAATTTCACTCCCACTCGACCCGTTGCGCCGCTCTCGCATGCGGCCGTTCCCAACGCACCGTCATTGCCGCCGTCTCGGATGCGCCGCATCAACCCGTTCATCGGTCGTCGCACACAACCGGCGCCCCCGACAGTTATGACGATTCGTCCAGTCGAACCACGCGCTACACCGCAACCAAAATCGTTCACGGCGGCGCGTTCACGCGGGGCATCGCCAGCGACGGCGACTCTCATCGTTGTCCAACCGGGCGACACGCTTTGGACTCTTTCACGCCAGCATCTCGGCCGCGGAACTCGGTGGCTCGAACTGCTCGCCGCCAATCCCGCTGTGGAAGACCCCAACCGGCTCGTGCCGGGTACACAGCTGACACTACCGACACGCACAACGTCTCATCGGCACTCCGCGGAAACGATCACGATTCAAGCCGGCGATTCCCTTTCGAAGCTTGCCCTCGCCGCTTACGGCCACGCGTCCTACTGGCCTTGCCTCGCTTCGGCTAACCCTTCCCTTGCCAACCCGCATCAACTCCATATCGGCCAATCGATCTCAGTCCCCGCCTCCTGCACACCCTAACAATTAGGCCGCTTCGAATGACGCTTGCGCGATTTCGCCGAAGCCACTAGCATTTCCTCGTTCGTTCAACTGAGGGGGCCCCATGAAACGGATACTGCTAGCCGCAGCTGCACTTGTCTTCACCGCTCAATTCGCCGCTGCCCAGGACTGGGCGAAGGACCAACTGGCGAAATCGCCTCGCCATCGCGAATGGGTCACCATCAAGCACAACGGGCGCTCGGTGGACACGCTGATCGCGTACCCCGAAACGAAGGACAAGCGCCCCGTCGTGCTCGTCATTCACGAAATTTTTGGTCTGAGCGACTGGGCGCAGGAACTTGCGGATGAAGTCGCAGCGGCGGGCTACATCGCCGTCGCGCCGGATCTGCTCACGGGCATGGCTGCCAATGGCGGCCGAACTAAAGACTTCAATGTGGATTCAGCAATCGAAGCGGTGAGCAAACTTAATCCGGACCAAGTCACTGCTGATCTCAACGCCGCTGCCGACTACGGCCTGAAACTCCCTGCCTCGAACGGAAAACTTTTTGTTGCCGGATTCTGCTGGGGCGGCGGCCAAACCTTTCGCTTTGCCACGAATCGTCCCGACCTCGCCGCAGCGTTCGTCTTCTATGGCCCCTCGCCAAACAAGGACGACATGGCGAGAATCAAGGCTCCGGTTTACGGCTTCTACGCTGGAAACGATTCGCGCATTAACGCGGGTTTGCAGGACACGATTGCCAACATGAAAGCGGCGGGCAAAGCATACGAACCTGTCACCTATGACGGCGCCGGCCACGGCTTCATGCGCGCAGGCGAAGCGCCCGACGCCAGCGAAGCGAACAAACACGCTCGCGAAGATGCCTGGAAGCGTTGGAAAGAACTGCTGGCAAAGTAAGTAAACGAAATCTTAGCGAGCCGCATCGCTTCGACTAAATTATGTGTCCTGACTGCGCGGCTTACTTGGGCGAAGGGCCGCCCTCTTTGACGGGGGTAGCGGTGAAATCGCCGGACACGTTGTAAGGATCTACGTCGACTCTTCCCGCAATCCTGCCCACCTCGAGCGTGCCCGTAAACGTCAGCGTGATTGGTGTCCCCTCGTATTCGGAGTCGTACTTCCACATAACCTTGGCGTCGTCCACGCTGCCGGTGACCTTTAGGTCGTTTTTCTCGCCCTTACAGGCGCCAGTCAATTCCGT
>DATLVG010000031.1:0-16898 GCA_035577625.1 Candidatus Dormiibacterota bacterium | reverse complement strand
GTTTTCTCCGGGTGGCCGCCTTCCCAGTGCGGGGTTCCCCTTGGGCGGCAAGATGACTGCAATGGCGGGGATTTTGCGCCGGAGCGCCTTTGGTGTCAAGAGGAAAGCACTACAAGATGTAGTGGTATGGTTGCAGTGTGGAAAAGCGGCACGTAAGATGGCTGGCAGGAAACGGACCTACGCGCGGTGCGTACTAGAGAGTGGAGGAGTATATGGCGAATGTGGAATTCAGTTTTGGCGGGGGGAAACCGGGCATGCCGAATTTAAGCGCACTGAAATCGCGATTTTTGACGATAGTGGCTGTCGTTGTAGTGTTCATTCTTTTGATGGCATCCACGACTTCTATTCCGACGGGACATGTGGGGGTGCTGACACTGTTTGGCCGCGTGACGGGAGATGTGTTGCCCGAGGGAATTCACCTGATCAATCCGCTGAAGTCCGTGGAGAAGATGACGGTACAGACGCAATCGAGGAAAGAGAGCGCGAGCGTACCGTCGAAAGAAGGGCTGACGCTTTCGCTCGACACGTCGCTTCTGTTCCGGCTGGACCGCGACAAAGCGGCGCAGGTGCTGCGTACGATCGGTATTGATTATGCCGAGAAAATCGTAGAACCGGAGTTGCGGTCGGCGATTCGCGGAACGACGGCTTCGCATTCTGCCAACGATCTGTATACGAACGGGCGCGACTTGGTTCAGCAACAGATCAAAGACGACCTGATTTCAAAGCTCGCGCCACGCGGCGTGATTGTCGAGGACGTACTGCTTCGGGACGTCCAGTTGCCGCCGCTGCTGAAGGCGTCGATTGAGGCGAAACAGCAAGCCGAGCAGGATGCTCTGCGGATGAGCTTTATTTTGCAGAAGGAAAAACAGGAAGCGGACCGGAAGAGCATTGAGGCGAAAGGTATATCGGATTTCCAGAAGATCGTGGCGCAGGGGATCAGTCCGCAACTGCTGGAGTGGAAGGGAATTGAGGCTACGGAAAAACTGGCGGCGAGCCAGAACACGAAGATCGTGGTAATAGGCAATACGAAGAATGGTTTGCCGCTGGTGTTTGAGCCGAAGTAGGAAATTCGAACGGATTTAGAGAAGCGAACGAAGGGTCTCGGCGACTTCATCAAGCTGCGCTTCGGTGATTCGATTGAACAAGGGCAGCGCGATGGTGCGTGCGCCGACAGCTTCCGTTACGGGAAGCGGCGGGTGATTTAGCAGGCGATATGGCGGTTGAAGATGGATTGGCGCGAAATAGCGGCCGACGCCGATACCTCGCGATGCCATCTGTTTGACAATGCGATCGCGATCCTCTTGCGAATATTTCTCTTCCAACCGAACTACATAGACAAACCAACTGATGCGGCGATTGGGCAGGTCGAGCGGCGGCAGGGTGATGCCGGCGGTGCCGGATAGCCGCTCTGCGTAGCCTCGTGCAATTTCTTCGCGGCGCGCAAGAATCGCGTCGATGCGGCGCATTTGCGCCATGCCGAGCGCGGCGTGAAGTTCGGATAGGCGATAGTTGTAGCCGAGTTCGGCATGCTGCAACCAGTCGGCGGATTCGTTGCGGCCGTGGTTACGGAGCGAGCGAACTCGCGCGGCGAGCGATTCGTTTTGCGTGATGAATACGCCGCCTTCGGCAGTCGTGATTTGTTTATTGGGATAGAAGGCGAAAATCCCTGCATCCGCAAGCGAACCGACTCTCTTGCCGCTGTATTCGGCGCCGAACGCCTCGCAGGCGTCTTCTAACAGCAACAGATTATTCCGATGAGAAATGACCTTTAAGTCGTCGAGAGCAGCGGGGACGCCGAAGGTGTGCACTACGAGAAGGGCCCGACTGCGCGGAGTGATGGCGGATTCGACTAGCGAAGGATCGAGATTGAGCGTTGCCGCGTCGACGTCGACGAATACCGGTGTGATCCGCTCGTAGAGCAGGACGTTAGCAGCGGCGATAAAAGTGAAGGAGGGAAGAATAACTTCGTCGCCTTCCTTGAGACCGAGCGCGCGAATCGCCAGATGAAGCCCGGCCGTGCCGGAGGAAACGCCAACGGCGTGTTGTGCGCCAGTGTACTGGGCGATTGCCGATTCGAAAGCCTCGAGCTGCGGGCCGAGGCTGAGCCGACCGCTGCGCAGAGCTTGCGTGACGGCGGCAATTTCCGCGTCGGTTATGTCCGGAGCCGAAAGGGGGACTCTCATTTTTCTAAGAAACGGCGCGCTTGATGAGGAGCGATGTTCCGAGCGGAACCGTGGTGAGGACGCCGGTAATTTTCTCGGCGGCGCTGCCATCGCCGTAAGGATTGGCCATTCCTTCGAGCGATTGGCGGAACGCGTTGCTACGAGCCGTTGATGCGGCGTTGAGGATAGCTTCGCTGTTCGCCGGGACGTCTAAAATATTGCGCGCGCGTTCGCGGCCTTGCTGGCGAATGCCGATGTTGACGGTGGGCAGTGCGAAGGAAGGAGTTTCCATGATGCCGCTGCTGGAATTGCCGAGGAAAAGAGTCGCTTCACGGAGAAGACTCCAGTAGGTGATTGCGTCGAGATTGACGAAGAGGCGGCCGTTCCCGCGGGCGTTGAGAAAAGATTTTGTGCGATCGATAAGCGCGCGACTGCCGGCGTCGGCATTGGGATAACAGAATAGAAGCTGTTCAGGAAGTTGTTCGAGTGCTGTGAATAGCGCATCCGCCTCTTCGAGCGTGTCGCTTGCGAGTGTGACGGGGTGATAGGCGACGACGGAGCTGGGAATGTCGAGGTTGAGTGAAAGTTGTTCGGCAAGCTGGTGGCGCGAGAAGAGCCTGGATTTTTTCAAGTGATCGAGCGACGGCGCTCCGGCGCGATGAACGCGCCATGGTTCTTCGCCCATGGAGATGACGCGGTCGCGGGCAGCGAAGGTGGATGTGAAGTGAACGTGAGCCATTTTGGTGAGCGCGTTGCGAACGGCGTCGTCGATGGCGCCTTCGCTGATTTCACCTCCTTCGATGTGCGCGATAGGAATGCGCAGGGCCAGGGCGACGGAAGCCGGCGCGAGCATTTCGTAGCGGTCGGCGATCAGGAGGAGAAAATCGGGGCGAAGTGCGCCGAGATGATCGGTAAGGCTCAGCGTGGCGACGCCGATTGTTTTGGCCATACCGATGTCGGAGTCGGAGCTAAGCAGGCATTCGATACGCGCCGCGATTGGGAAGCCGTCCTTTTCGATTTCGCGAATAGTGGCGCCGAATTCGGGCGAAAGGTGTGCGCCGAGGACAATGAGTTGCAGATCGGCGAGAGAGTCTTCGGCGAGGGCGCGGAGCGGCCAATATAAATGGCTGTAGTCTGCACGCGAAGTCGTAACGACGGCAATTTTCCGGCGCGAGTCAGTCATGATGCGGATTTCGTGGCGGCGAGTGGCGTGCGTTCAATCAGCGCGGCGCTGGGTTCGTACTCAGGAACAATTTCGCGGATGGCATCGAGGACAGCCGAAAGATTGCGCTCACGGGTTTGCGATGCAAGCCGTTCGAATACGGCGTCGATTCTTGAGCCGGCGATGAATGGGCTTGAGATCCTGTGAATGCCGGGCAGGGAAGCCCGTTCGAGGGATTCTGGCGGCGAGAGCAAATCTTCAGACAGTTTGTCGCCCGGGCGAAGGCCGGTGAATTCGATGGCGAGATTTCCAGGGGCGTCGGGGGCGGCCAATTGCAGAAGACGTTCGGCGATGGCGTGAATTTTCACAGCCTGGCCCATTTCTGGAAGAAAGAGCCCGTCAACCTCGGCCAGGGATGCGACGCGAAGAATCAGATTCACGGTTTCGTCCATCGTGAGGAAATAGCGCGTCACTTCTTTGTGCGTGACAGAGAGGTTTTGGCCGCGCGCGATTTGCTGTAGAAAGAGCGGGACGACACTGCCGTGAGACCCGAGAACGTTGCCAAGGCGAATGGCGCGGAAGTTTGCGCCGGCCGATCCCGCGCGAAGGATGGCCAGCTCGGCCAGACGTTTGGATGCGCCCATGATGCTGCGCGGATTCGCGGCTTTGTCGGTGGAAATGAGCAGGAACTGCGCTACGTCGTGTTCGGCGGCGAGGCGCGCAAGATTCCAGGTGACCAGGGCGTTGTTGCGAATCGCCGCGAATGGATTCGCTTCCATCAGCGGAACGTGCTTGAACGCGGCGGCGTGGTAAATAATCGACGGCCGATTTTCTTCGAACAGCGATGAGAGAAGCTGGCGATCGCCAGCGTCGCCAAGCACGGCAAGAAACGGCGGTGCCGCGGAATCAGCGGAAATCGCGGTTTCAATTTCGTAGAGATTTTGTTCGGAGTGATCGAGCAGGATGAGCAATCGCGGAGATTGCGCCGCGATCGCGTGGACCAGCGCAGAACCAATGCTGCCTCCCGCGCCGGTGACGAGAACGGTTTTTCCCGCGTGAATGACTGGAAGCGATTCGGAAACCGAAGCGAGGTTTCGCGCCGGCAGAAGCTGATTCCAATCGAAGGAAGTTGTCCCTGAGCTCATTTCGTTCAGCTTCAATTATACGGATTGCGAGCCGGAAGGTCTTGAACTGAGTATGCGCGGCAAGAAAGACGGGATGGCGAAAAAGATCCGCTGCTTAAGTCAGGATTTAGAGGGTTAGCTTCAGCGTTGGGGAGGTGCGGCAGGCTTTGTGTCGTCCAGCGAAATGCCGGCCTTCGCCGCCAATTCGGCTAGTTGCCGCTTCAATTCTTCAACCGATGTTTGTTTGTCGCCAATCAGCTGCTTAAGGTCGTCGAGTTTTGCTTTGCCGTTCGCGTCGTGAGCGTAGTCGGGATTCGAAAAGAAAGAATCGGAATCGAGTGCAAGTTCGCGTTTGAGAACATCGAGCTGAGTCTGCGCTTGAGCGAGCAATTCCTTGGTCTTGGCTGCTGCGGCAGCCGCTTCGGCTTTCTTTTTTTGATCGGCCGCTGTGGTGGAAGCGTCAGCAGGTTTAGCGGTTGCTGCTTCCGTTGACGCCGCGGCTGGTGATGTCGAAGCAGCAGTAGCTGTCGCATCGGTCGCTGCCGTGTTACCGGTTGCGACAGTCGGAGTCGTATTGATGACTGTGCCCGCCGGAGGCGCGCCACTGGAGTCGGCGGACGCTGGCCGAAGCCTTAGCGTGTCGTCCGTGATGACGTGGTTTTCTTTCGGGGCAGACTTTTTACGCTCTTTGGCCTTGCGAGCCGCTTCGGCGACGGACTGCGAAGAGTCGTCCTGCGACTGCGCAAAGGAAGCTGTGGGAACGGTGAAAGTGGCAATCAATGCCACGGCAGAGCCGAGTGCAAGATTTCTGATGTGAGAGTTCATTGATGTTTTCATGGTTCTTCTCTCGTTGGACTCAAACTGCAGAATACGCCCAGGGCCGCGGGACGCGCAATCGCCCGAAAGGACAGGGCTGCGAATGAGGCACTGCATTAGGTCGCCAGCCAGGCCATCAAGTGCAATTATACTGAGTGCATTTGCAATTGAGGATCTCCTTGAGAAAATTCCGACCAGCGGCCCTTAAGAGATGTTTCTTAATCGGATTTGGACTCTGCGGCGCGGCACTTTTTTTGCCCGTTAGTCGGGCGCAAGACGTGCCGGTGGCACCGACTCCCAAACAAGACCCTGCCGCTGTTACCGTCAAACAATCTGACCAACATAGGTTCTGGGATGGGACCAATGCGTGGCTGTTCGCCGGCACAGGCGGTTCCCGAACGCTGGACTACTTTTCGACGCTGAACATGAGGCGGCGCGGGCGGCAGGAGATCTTTCTGACCAACGAAGCGGTGGATAATCACGCGGCATTTGCGGCGATCGAGGCGGCGGGTACGGGAGTTTCCATCGGCGCGGCTTATGTTTTTCATCGAACCGGCCACCACAAGCTGGAACGATGGACTTCCATTGTTCATATCAGCGCGGCGACTACCGGCGCCGTTAGAAATTATTGTTTGAAGACGGCCCATCTGGCGGCAGCCCCAACACCCTAGTTCGCTCGCGCAGAGGAGGCTGCTTTCCAAAGCCATTTTCGCGCATCTAAGAACGTGTAAATGTGAATCGAACTGGCGCGCGCTGGGCCGTTCACGGAAGACGTTGCGGACGAAAGACATGTGCTGCATACTCGCCGCTCGCGCCGAGGCCAAGCACCCCGGGCGCTTCAGGATCCAGAGCAGGAAGCGGGAGGATCGATGAAAGGGAGCGGCTGTGTGGGCCGTTTCTTGGCGACACTGGTGATTTGTTGCGCTGTGCTGGCGTGCCGCGCCGCCGCGCAGACACCTGATTGTTGTACGACGGGAGTTGATGCGAATGCGAACTGTACGGGGGTCCTCGTCGCGCAGGAAAAGCCGACGGTGGACCCGCCAACAACGCAGCCTCCCGAACCTCCGCAGAATCCTCCCGTCACGGAAGCGAAAACTGAAACAGACCGTTACACACTTTCCCATGAACGCTATGAAAAAGCAGTGGCGTATTCGCGCGCGGGTTACGCGATCTATTTCCTTTGGGTGGGCTTGGGGCTTGCCGCCGCGTGGCTGTTTTTGCGGTTGAGCATGGTGGCGAAAATCCGTGATTTCTCCGAGCAGTTGACCGAGCACCGTTTGCTGCAGGGTCTGATCTTTATTCCGATTCTGGTAATTGGCGTGGAAATCTGCGAATTGCCGGCGCTTCTCTACTGGCATTCGCTCTCACTGCGATACCAGCAATCCGTTCAAGGATGGAGTTCTTGGTTCCTGGACTGGGCCAAAGAGGAGGCACTTTTTTGCGGCGCCGCAATGCTGTTTGGCTCGATTCTCCTGTGGCTGATTCGGCGCAGTCCGCGCCGATGGTGGGCGTTTTTTTGGCTTTGCGCGTTCCCAATTGTAATCTTCATGGTCTTCATCAGCCCGTGGTTTATCGACCCGCTCTTCAATAAATATGAGCCGCTAGACAAGACGAATCCGGAACTCGTATCCGCCATCGAGAAGGTTACGCAGCGCGCCGGGCTTTACATTCCACGCGACCATATGTTCCTGATGCGGGCGAGCAATAAAACGAATCAAATCAATGCATATGTGACGGGCGTGGGCGCGTCGAAGCGCGTGGTCGTGTGGGACAATACGATCCGCAAAACCACTCCGAACGAGACGCTTTTTATTTTTGGGCACGAGGCGGGCCATTACGTCCTGGGCCATGTGCGTAACGGAATCATGTTTTTCGCAGCCACCTTTTTTGTTGCGATGTATCTGTGTTACCGGGCGGTGAATTTCAGCCTTGAAAAGTGGGGAGGCGCGTGGAAAATCTATGGACCGCAGGATCTGGCTTGCCTCGCGGTATTGCTTCTCCTGTTCAAAGTCTTCTCGTTCGTCTCGATGCCGGTTGAGTCCGCATTCTCGCGCGCGCAGGAACACAGCGCGGATGTTTTTGGACTAGAAGTGATTCACGGAATCGTTCCGAATTCCGGCGAAGTGGCCGCACACGCCTTCCAAATGCTTGGGCAGGAAGATCTGTCCGACCCGAACCCGCCACCGTTCATTACGTTTTGGTTGTATAGCCATCCGCCGCTGGCCGACCGCCTGGTGTTCGCGCACAGCTACGATCCGTGGGCGAAAGGGCAAGAACCGCGGTACGTAAAATAGGCGCGTTTCAGGAGCCACGTCTGACGGCGCCGCGGCGGCGAGCAAAGGCAGCGACTTTGTGGCGATTGCCGCAAAGGGACATGGAGCACCACCGGCGACGGTGCGTCCGGGAAGCGTCATAAAAAATCAGACTGCACGAAGGATTCGCGCAAAGCCGCACGCGGGTCGCCTCGCCTTCCGAAATAATCTCAGCGGCCGACCGTGCGACGGCGGCCAGCAACCAATCGAGGCCCCCTTCGCGCGCAACATACTCGATGTTCCAGGATTTGTCGGCTTCGACCAGTTCGTCGTGGCCTTCCGTCACGCGAAGCACGTCATTGATGGGCCGTACGTGTTCGCCCGGAATACGTTGACGATGTGCTAGCTGCCGGAATGCCAAACGTAATGCGTCGCGAAGCCGCTCGGCGCGGTTCAACAATCCGAACGCGGCTCGCGGATCAACCTCCGTGAGGCTCAGAAGTTCCGCAGCGCGGTCGGTGGAGACGATTCGAGCGGCACGCAGGAAGCTGATTAAGTCCTCCCAGCTAAGACTCTGTGAGGCGGGCGAGGCTGGCAGGGAGGGAAGATTGGCAAAATTAATGGCGAGGCGCCCGCCGACTCCCACGGAGCTGGAATTTAGCATGAAGGACCCCCGCGCGAACAATTAACCGGTTAACGCTAATGGAAAGGTTAGGTCAAAACAAGCAGAATCAAGCCGTGGATCAGGCTTTGTGTTTCCTTAACCTTGTGCCATGCATCTGGAGTGGGGTGGTATCACCGAGTAGAATTCGAGGTGCTCCATGAAGCTGTTTAGCTTTGTTGCGGCCGTCGCCGCCGTCGTGGTGTTTAGTTTGGTGCTGGTGTTGCGTCGCGCACACTCGCAGAACGAACTCACCAACCCAAATCTTCCCGTCCGACCCGTAGTGGTCGAGCTATTTACGTCGGAAGGATGCTCGAGCTGTCCGCCGGCCGATGCATTGCTGGCAAAGTTGGATCACGAGCAGCGTCTCGGAAACGCAGAGATCATCGCTCTCGAAGAACACGTGGACTATTGGGACCAGCTGGGTTGGCGCGACCCGTTCTCTTCTGCCCAGTGGACCGAACGGCAGCAGGACTATGCGGCGGTATTTCGAAATGACGGCGTCTACACGCCGCAGATGGTAGTGGATGGACGCGCGGAATTTGTTGGAAGTTCGCAGAGCCGGGCGCGGAGTGCGATTGCGGAGGCCGTCCGCGAGCCGAAGGCTGAGGTTACCTTGCTGGACCGTCCCACAGCCGAGGGAAAGACGCACGTTTCCGTCGCAGTGAAAATGGTGCCAACGCTGGAACCGCAAAAGGCGCAGGTCTGGTTGGCCGTCACGGAAACGGGATTACATTCCAGTGTTTCGCGCGGCGAAAACGCCGGCGAAGACTTGCATCACGCGGCCGTTGTGCGTAGTCTGCGCAAGGTCGGAGAAACCGCGCCGAATCGTGATGCAGCTTACTCCGGTGAGCATGACGTGCAGTTGGATTCCCGGTGGAAGAAAGACAATCTTCGCGTCGTCGCGTTTGTGCAGGACGCGAAGACGCGTCACATTCTGGGAGCAGCCAGCGTGCGCGTGGCGCCGTAAGCTGATCCGCGACGCACGATTAAACTGCGCCTGCCTTTTAGTTGGGAACTATGATGGATTCCACAATAGCGCCGCAGACGCCGCAGAAGGGCTCGCCATCGAGCGAATCCTGGAATCAGCCAGCGCCGAATCTGCCGAATCCCGTCTTCTACAACCAGCAGGGAATCCGCTCCGGTTGGCGCATTCTGGTCTACGTTTGCTTGGCCCTTCTGCTATACGGCATGGAGTTGGTACCGGTCTCCTTTTTTTTGCGTGTCCAGGATCCCTACAAAATCTCGACCATAATCCTGGGAGAAGCGATGGTTTTTCTGGCCGCATTCGGCGCCGCGTTGCTGATGGCGAGGATCGAGGCCCAGCCGATTTCGATTTATGGTTTGCCTGTTAAAGGCGCTTTCGGTAAACGATTTTGGCAAGGGATGCTAATCGGCCTTTGCGAGATCAGTTTGATTGTTGGCTGTATCGCGGCCTTCCACTCCTATGCGTTCGGCTCACTGTCTTTTCACGGCGCGCAGATCTTGAAATGGGGCGCGCTTTGGCTTATCGCCGCGATCTTGATCGCTTTGCCGGAAGAATTTCTCTTTCGCGGATACCTGCAACATACATTGGCCGACGGAATCGGTTTTTGGCCGGCGGCGTTTACGTTATCGCTGCTTTTCGCACTCGTCCACAAGACGAACCCCGGAGAAAATTGGTTCGGCGTGGCCAATATATTTTTTACTGGTTTACTGTGGGCGTTCACTTTGCGGCGAACTGGTTCGTTGTGGCTGGCGGTGGGATGGCACGCGGCTTTTGATTTCGGCGAAAGCTTTTTATACTCGGTGCCGGACAGCGGCGGAATTTTTGAAGGCCACCTTTCGAACGCAACCATCGCTTCGGGACGACCGTGGTTGACCGGCGCTGAAGTTGGCCCCGAGGGAAGCTTGCTTGCGTTTCTCACGCTGCTGTTGGGGGCCATCCTGATTCATTTTTTGTTTCCAGCTGCAAAAAAGCCGCAAACGGAATCCTGAAACCGTCGGCCTTAGTGTACGAGATCAGAAGCGAACACGAGTCGTACTCCATTGGCGCGCACCGTCGGCAAAAACTCGCGCAGAGCCTCGAGCGTGGCAGGATGCGGATGCCCGATAGCGATCGCGGCTTTCTTTTCTTTCGCGCCGCGCACGGCGAGTTGAAGTTGTCTCCGAATCGCGGCGGCGTCTTGCACATCATCAAGGAACGGAACATTTCGAAATGCCGTGGGTACGCCATCGCGCTGCGCCGTATCGAACGCCACCGTCGCGGCGGTCGTGCGGCTGTCCACATAAAAGAGATTGAAGCCGCGAAGCGCTGGCATCAGTTCATTCATCAACGCCGGGTCGGACGTCGCCTGGGAGCCCTGATGATTGTTCACGCCGACGGCGTTCGGAACCGATTCGATCATTTCGTTGAGCAGTGATTTCACTTGTGTCGACGACATCCCCGGCCGCAACTCTTCTTTTTCCGGCGCTTCGTTCGCGACCGATTGCATCGGCAGATGCAGCATCACTTGAAAGCCGCGTTGCAGCGCCTCGTCTGCAATTTCTTTTGAATGTTCGTGATTCGGCAAAACGGAAATCGTCAGTGGGTAGGGCATTGCGAAGATGGATTCGGCCGCAGCGCGATCGCCGCCCAAATCATCGAGAATGATGGCCAAACGCGGGGCATCGGCTTCGGCGGTCTCGCGTTGGGCCGGAACTGCGCGATGCGCGAAGCGGATTTCAATCGAGTGAGTCGTGCGAGAACCCGTGCGAAAAGCGATCGAGGTTACGTTGGGCTCATCGCCGCGTGCGCCGGGCTGAAGCTTGTGGCGCTCGGCAACGACATTGAGTGCACGTAAGAGCTGCGCGGTTTGAGCGTTGCGTTGAGCGTCGCTGTTCGCGGAGAACAGTGTTATCTCCAGCCAGTCCGGCAGCGCCGGACCTTTGGGTGACGCTTGCAGCTTCATTCGAATCACGGTGCCGGCCGGCGTAGACTTCTGCGCCGCGGCCGCAAACTCTCGAGTCGTCTGGTGAATTGCGGCCGGACTCGAACGTGATTCGCCGGAAGGCCGGCGACACCCACCGAAAATGATGATCGAACAAGCAAAAGCGCCAAACAGCAGCGCAAGTCTGCGGCAGTTCACAAAAAGATTGTAAGAGAGAGTCGACCGGTTTACGAAATCTTGCGAGGCGTCAGCCTAAATCAGGCTGCTTTCTTCGCTGGAGTCTTGAAAAGCTCGAGCGCCTTCTTCAGAACAGGGTCATCGGGAGAGAGAGGCTTGACGGACGGCGGCGTCTGCGATGCTGCCGCGCCGGTATTCGTAGTCGAATCTTCGTCATCGCTGCCGTCGCCGCTATCTACAAACGCGGCGCGCACAACTTCCGTCGGGACCACGCCCTCGTCAAGAATGGATTTGCCGCTGCCATTGTAATAGTTGGCGACGGTTAGAATTAAAGCCGAACCATCATCCAACGTAATCAGCTTTTGTTCCGAAGCGAGACCGAACGTTCGCTCACCGACAAGTTCGCCGCGGTGATTCATCTCGAGCGCCGACGCCAGAATTTCCGCGGCTCCGGATGTGGTGCCATCCATCAAAATCGAAACGGGGCCCTTCCAGGCGACTTTGTTAGGCTCGGCCGAGAAAACCTGGGCCGACACGGTCTGGCCACGCAAGGTGGCAATCGTGCCGCTCGAAAGAAACAGCCGCGCCGCCGCAATTCCTTCCGAGGCCGGCCCGCGGCCGCAATTCCTCAGGTCCAGAATAATCTTGTGCGCGCCCTGCTTCTCCGCTTCGCCGATGCGAGAGCGCAACTCTTCCGCGCGGCCCGCGTCCATCGATTGCAGTCGCACCGCAAACACGTCTGAATCCACTTTCGTGAGCTGCATCTTCGGCGGCGTCACTTTTTCACGAACCAGGTCCACTTCTTCCGGCTCGGCCTTGCCGCTGCGAATCACGCCAACTTTTACGCTGGTTCCCGGCAAACCGCGCAGCAGGTTCAGAGCCTGACCAATCGACATTTCCCGCGTCGTGAATCCCGCGACGGACTCCAGAAAATCGCCGCTGTGAATGCCGGCCTTTTCCGCAGGGCTATCCGGCACGACGGAAACCGCAATGATGTAGCCCGAGCGTTTGCTCATGGTCAGGCCGGTTTCGCCGGCGGCATTCGCGGCCAATTTTTGCTTGTATTCGGTGTACTCGCGTGGAGTCAGATAGCTGGACTGGGGGTCGAGCGATTCGAGCAGGCCGTGCAGGGAGCCGGCGGTTACCAGCGGGATGTTCGGATCGTCGACGTAATCGTTCTGGATCTTCTGCAGGACTTCGCCGTAGACGGTCAGCGACTTGTACGCTTTGTCGTCCGGCGTGCGGCCGAGAACGTGGCCTAATCCCGCGTAGCAGAAGATGACCACCGAAATGGCAATAATGCCGATACGAGCCGCTCGATTCATGAGCCCCCCGTCTATCACCGACAAAACAGAATTATAGCACTTCCTCAGTATGGGACGCAGCGTCTCAGGTAAAGGAAGCCTAACGCTAAACCGAAAATCTGCCGCCTGAGCGCCAAAGCCACGCGTAACCAGTGATTTGTTGTGCAATTACCACATGGACGAGAGTTCAGGAGGATTTGTGTTCTGTAAGCCAATGAAAACAAAGCAGAAGCCATCATTTGGCTGGCCCTGCATTTGCTACAATAGAGTCGAATGTTTCAGTCCACTATTCAGCGCGAAGTCGGTACCGAAGGCATCGGTCTCCATACCGGAGTCTTTGGCCATGTCCGCCTGGTTCCGGCGCCCGCCGATACCGGCATCGTGTTTCGCCGCACGGACTTGGACAATTTCATCATCGAGGCACGCGGGGAGAACGTCGCCCGAGTCAGTTACGCCACCAGCTTGATGAAACAAGGCGTCCTGCTCTCCACGACGGAGCATCTTCTGGCGGCGATCTACTCCTGCGGCATAGACAATGTTTTCATCAATATTGACTCCATCGAAGTGCCCATCCTCGATGGCTCGGCCGAGCCGTTCATGCAGATGCTCGAGCAAGCCGGCACACGTCGGCTGCGCAAGCGGCGCCGTTACTTGAAAGTCTTGAAGCCGCTGGAAGTCATCGACAATGGACGGCGCATTGGCATCTACCCCGCCGACGAATTTCATGTGAAATGTTTCGTGGATTTCGCGCATCCCCTCGTTGGCAAGCAACAGTTCGAAATGCATGTCGGCCAGGAAAGCTTTCGCCAATTGCTGGCGCGGGCGCGCACGTTCTGTTTCGAACGCGAAATTGAACCGCTTCGGGCCATGGGGCTGATTCGCGGCGGTTCTCTCGATAACGCGATTGTCTTGACCAACGATAGCGTAATGAATGGCCCGCTGCGGTTCGACGACGAATTTGGCCGCCACAAAACGCTGGACCTGATTGGTGACCTCGCGCTCGTGGGTCTGCCGTTACTTGCGCGCGTCGAAGCGCACAAAGCAGGTCACGCTCTTCACACGCAACTTGTCAGCAACCTGCTGGCGGACCCGACTCTGTGGACGATTACGACCGAGGATGGAACTCCGGCAGAAAATATCGTACCGGCTGCCGTTCCCGAGCAAGTTCCCGCGGCGGATTAGGTTTCGTCACCTGCGACCTCGCCTTACCGGACGATTTCTTTTCTTGCTGCTCGAACACGGCTGCTAGAACGATCAGCCCGATCATAACGGTCAGCGTTCCGACACCCACCCATCCGAGAACGATTCCTGCCGTGGCCAGGCCGTTTCCTTCTATCGGCTCGTTCGAATCGCGAATCTCTTTCTTGGCGATATAGCCGAATACCAGCGCCAAAATCGAACCAAGCCAGTAAATCCAAAGAATGCCCAGCACCAGGCTCGCGATTGCCATTCCGCTCGTCTTGCGGGCTCGTTGGGCCGGTACGGTTGGACTCTGCGCGAACGCCGGTGGTGGCGGCACGAGCCAGAGTTGGCAGAAGCGGCACCGAATCGCTTCGTCCTGGAGTTGCTGCGCACAATAAGGGCAGTTTTTCATTTAAGGTTCGCCGCGCCCATACTCTTGCTCATTGCAAAATCGGGCTGTCTGCGCTCGCTGGCGCGCCCGTCATAAATCGAATCACGCCCGACTGGTCCACAAAGAAATGACGGATTCCTGTTGAAGGCGAAATGGGGTCCGCGTTCCAACCAAACGTCGTCTCCGGCGCCTGACCCGAGAAATTGGCGGTGCTCGGCGTAAATCTATAACCACTCTTGATTCCGATCGCCAGTACGGGGTCGATCTGATTCTTTCCTTCCGGGCAAGCGGATCCATTCGGTCCCATTTCCGCGAGGGAATTAGCGAATCCAATTTTTGGACATACGGAGGCGTACGCAGTTTCCGACGTCGTAATCAGTCGAAGAGAACCGAGCGCAGAAGCTTCGTTCGCCACCATCTTGGCTCTTATTAAATTTGGAATCGCAATCGCCGCGATAATCAATATGAACGGCAGGCCAGCGATTTGGAGGTAGCCCAACACCAGTCCGGCGATTGCGAGGCCGTCGCCTTTCAGGCGGCCCGCACTTTTCTTTATTTCGCTTAAGCCCAGGTGGCCCAGCACCACAGCCACGATCGCGCCGATGAACGGAGCAATAACATACGCCGCGATTCCGGAAATCAGGCTTGCCGTAGCTTTGCCGCTTGTTTCGGCCGGAGCGGTCCGGTAGGTGTCTCCGGCCAGCCCGGGTTGCGGCGCGCCGGGATTTGCTTGCACCGGCTGTAGCGGCGGAGGCGGCGCGGGCCGTTGCGTGGCGTAGACATTCGCCGCCAGATTCATCTTACAAAGGGGGCAAGTTTGCGCGTCGTCCTGGATGGCTTCCGCACAATATGGACACCTCTTCATTGGGGCGCTCCCTTCGAGGCACGTAAACAAGCATGAATACGACAGACAATTGACTGGACTGTACGGCAAAAACCTCATGCCGTCTAGGACACAGTGAACACCCCTGTCGCGTTACGTTCAATTGTCAAACGAGCGGGGAGGGGTGAGAATACTCGGGCCATGCCGAACAAAGACGTCGTCATCGTCATCCTCGCCGCAGGAAAAGGAACGCGCCTCAAGTCTTCGCTTGCCAAAGTGCTGCATCCCGCCGGCGGCCGGTCGCTCGTGGAAAGCGTTGTCCGCGCGTGCCTTCCGCTGACGCCGAAAAAGATTCTTGCCATCGTTGGTCATCAAGCGGAACAAGTCACAGCCGCGATCGAAGCTCTCGACGTCGAGTCTGTCCTGCAACAACCACAAAATGGCACAGGTCACGCCATGCTCGTTGCCAAACGGGCGATTGGCAACGCGAAATTAGTCGTCGTACTTCCCGGCGATGCGCCTCTGGTACGTACCGACACGCTGAAAGCGCTTATCGCCACGCATCAGAATGGCAATGCCGCGGCCACGATTCTCTCCGCAGTTGTGACCGACCCTACCGGTTACGGACGCATCCTCCGCAAGTCGGAGAATTGCGTCGCCGCCATCGTCGAAGACTCGCAATTGAAGCCGGAACAGCGCGAGCTGAACGAAATCAACTCCAGTATTTATTGTTTTTCCGTGGACAAACTTTGGCCGGCGCTCGCGCAGGTAAAGCCGGAAAACAAGCACCGTGAAATTTATCTGACTGATGCGATCGCGGTTCTGGCTTCGAAGGGTGAAACGGTTCTCGCGCAAATTGCGCCAGATCCCCGCGAAGTGCTCGGCTGCAATACGCGCGCGGACCTCGCCGAAGTGGATGCGATTTTCCGCGAACGCAAGCGGAATGAATTGATGACAGCCGGCGTGACGATCCAACTGCCGGAGACCGTGCTCATCGGTCCCGACGTTTCCGCCGGGGAAGACACCGTCATTGAGCCCTGCGTGCAACTGCTCGGCAAAACAAAACTCGGCGCCAATTGCATTGTCCGCACCGGGAGCGTCTTGCACGACGCCACTGTCGGCGATGGCGTCACCGTTGAACCGTACACAATGATTTTCGAAAGCCATCTCGATGGCGGCAACACGGTTGGGCCATTCGCGCGACTTCGTCCGGGGTCCCATCTGAAAAAAGGCGCGCGCGTTGGGAATTTTGTCGAGACGAAAAAAGCTGTCATCGGAGAGGGCAGCAAAGTGCCGCATTTGACTTATATCGGCGACGCCAAACTGGGCTCGCACACAAACATTGGCGCCGGAACGATCACCTGCAATTACGACGGCGTGAATAAGTACCCGACGACTATCGGCAATCGCGTTTTCATCGGTAGCAATTCAGTTCTCGTCGCGCCGGTGAAAATCGGTGACGGCGCTTACGTTGCCGCGGGTTCCACGATTACGGAAAACGTTCCGCCCAACGCGCTTGGCCTCGCGCGCAGCCGCCAAACCACCAAACCCGGATGGGCCGCGAAGAAACGCCGCGAAATGTCCGCCCCCGCTCCGTTAAAAAAATCCGCCAGAAAGAAACCGCGCTCGAAAAAATCTGACCGCCGCCGCAACTCTCGACGGAAATAAATCGCAGTTACGGCATCCACTGTGCCTCTAAACAATCATCCCGGTTGAGGAACAATGTTTGCGTGCCGCGCAATCTCTTGCCATCGCCCTTGTTGCTTCATCCAAATGCCGGTGAATCGAAGATGTTCGGTTTTCCCCGCGTTTGGCATTTTCCCACCCCAGATGACCGTTTCGCGGCCCGCGACAATTACCATATCTCCGTAGACTTTTACGTATTCGATAATCCGTTCGTAAGAAGTGATGACCAAAAAGCCCGACTCGACCATT
>DATLVG010000030.1:0-12454 GCA_035577625.1 Candidatus Dormiibacterota bacterium | reverse complement strand
CGTGGAAAAGCGTGCCGTGCAGGACTCGGCGTATCGAGCCCGAGCTAGCGAAGTTTATCTCGTTGAACAGGCAATGGCGGCGGCGATTGGCGCAGGCTTGCCGATCGAAGAGCCAAGCGGAAACATGGTCGTCGACATCGGTGGCGGCACCACGGATATCGCGGTTATCTCCATGAGCGGCATCGTTTATTCCCGTTCGGTGCGCGTGGCCGGCAATGAAATGGATGAAGCCGTTATGCAGTACTTGAAGCGCAAGTACAACCTCCTCGTCGGCGAGCGCACGGCGGAACAGATCAAGATGGAAATCGGCTCGGCGTATCCGTTGGAGAAGCCGCTGACGATGGAAGTCAAAGGCCGCAACCTCATTGAGGGCGTGCCGCGCACGGTGACAATTGACGATAGCGAAATTCGTGAGTCCTTGAGTGAATGCGTTGCGACCATCGTCAATGCCGTGCGTGTTGCGCTCGAACGCACCCCGCCCGAGCTTTCCGCCGACATAAGCGACCGCGGCATCGTGCTGACCGGCGGCGGCGCGCTGCTGAAGAACCTGGACAAACGCATTCGGGAAGAGACCGGATTGCCGGTGTCCATCGCCGACGATCCGCTGGCATCCGTTGTTCTGGGTACCGGCAAAATGCTCAGCGACTTTAAATTGCTGCGTATGGTTTGCATTGACTGAAGCAGCCCACAACGATTTCAAGCTGGGATTCAAACTGAATTACGTGGCCGAGTTCCTCCGTCACCAGCGACGAACTAATTCGACCCGGTAGAAAGCGAATTTAGCGCCTCATGGTTGCCATCCCTTCTCGCCACCGTTCGCTGGTGCTCCTCACCATCGTTGTCGTCGCACAGGTGTTGATGCTGGCGATTCAGATCCAGCGCACGAACACCGAGGGCGAAAGTAAGAACCTTGTTCGGTCATGGAGCGTCGGACTGATTTCGCCGTTCGAGCGAGCTGGAACATGGAGCGTCGGCAAGGTGCGCGGTACGTGGCGGCACTACTTCGCGCTCAGCGATGCGGCAAAAGAAAATGAACGTCTAAAGCAGGAAAACGATACGCTGAAGCTGCAGATCACGCAGTTGCGCGGCAAGGCGGCGGAAGCGGACCGGCTAGCAAAGATACTGAACTTTCGCGAATCTCAGGAAAAAGTCCCAATGATCGGCGCACGCGTCATCGCCGCCAGTCCGGACGCCAACAGCGCCGTGATTTACCTTGACCGCGGCCAGCACGACGGCATCAGGAAGAACATGGGCGTGATTACCGCCGACGGCGTCGTGGGCAAAGTGATTGAATCGTTCAGCAGTACGGCGCAGGTACTGTTGCTCACGGATCGCGAAAGCGGCGTTGGCGCGATGATTGAAGAATCGCGGATTCAAAGCCCGGTCCGCGGCCTGGGCGAGCCGCTGATCAGCATGAGTTACGTCTCGAACGACGATGAAGTAAAAATCGGCGAACACGTCGTTACCAGCGGCACGGACAAGATCTTCCCGCGCGAGCTGCCCGTCGGAACGATCGTCGAAGTAAAACAGGGCCCTCCACCGTTCAAGTACATTCGTCTGCGGCCTGCGGCACAGCTGGAGAAGCTCGAAGAAGTGATCGTTCTTCTGACAATGGATCCCTTGGCAATGAAGAAGCCTGCGCAGGCATCCGACGCTGCCGCGCCACCGTCGCCCGCGGCAGCGGTCGCGGCGCCGAGGCCCGGTACCGGTAAACGCACACAAGAACCTGCTGCAAAACCCGCGGAGAAGCCTCAATGAACGACGCTTTCGATCTTCGAATCGGCGAGTCGCACATCGAAGTACACAAGTTTCGCGGCGGCACAATCTTGCTCGCAACCGCCTTGGCGCTTTTCGTTCAGGCTTTTCTCCCTGTCTACTTTCCGAAAGTGGCGATTTTGGATTTGCCGCTCCTGATTACGATCTATTTCGGCTTGAGCCGTCGCAATCCGTCCACCGGTTTGCTTTTGGGGTGGGCGGTTGGTTCGCTTCAAGACCTGCTCGGAAAAACTCCTCTTGGCTTTTATGGGATCGCCAAAACTCTTATTGGCTTCGCCGCTTCCTCCATCGGGGGCAAGCTCGACACCGAGCATCCCGCAGCGCGCTTCGCTTTGACCGCGACGTTCTTCGCATTGCATCAGGGGATCCTCGTGTTGATTCAGCGCCTGCTCCTCGCTCACGCCGAGCCATGGTTCACCGCGCGCCTCGCTGTAGCCGCGCTCGTCAATTCCCTCGTCGGCGTCGTCCTCTACTTCGTGCTCGACCGCCTCCGCAGATCCTGATGAATCCTCCCAAAAAAAACCAGCTCTAGTGACGGAGCAGAAATTGCTTAAAGTCATCGTAGGACGATGACATCGGCAAGGAAAGCTTCGGCCGCTTGAGGTAGGCGGCCAGGCGATCCGGCAACGGCGGCGCCGTGCCGATTGCTTTCTCGACTACTTCTGCAAACTTTGCGGCGTGTGCCGTGGCTAACACCAAGCCTTGCGACGGTTCCGGATGCTCGCGCTTGTACGCTTCCCATCCGAGAATTCCTACGGCTGTGTGCGGGTCAGCGATAT
The DNA here is from genome assembly GCA_035577625.1 of Candidatus Dormiibacterota bacterium. Lineage (GTDB taxonomy): Bacteria > Acidobacteriota > Terriglobia > Acidiferrales > UBA7541 > Acidiferrum. The sequence continues at coordinate 9,899 of DATLVG010000030.1, read as the reverse complement.
AACGATACCGCTCCCAAATGGATTTCATTTCGGTCAGCGTTTCCGCATCCGTCGCGCCGTGCCCCCAGATTTCCTTTTGCACATACTCCAGCCGGCCGCGGCATAAATCGAGCAAACGCGGAAAATTGTTCGGGTTGCCAACGTCCATTGCGTTCGAAAAAGTCGCCTGCGCGGGACGAGGCGTAAATTTTCCGCTACGCAGATACTCGGGCACCACGTCATTCGCATTCGTGGACGCAATAAATCTTGCAACCGGCAATCCGATCCGCTTTGCAAACAGCCCCGCCGTCAGATTTCCGAAATTTCCGCTCGGTACGGAGACGATCAACGGCACCGAAGCCACTGGCAACTGCCGGTAGGCCGCAACGTGATAGAACATCTGTGGGAGCAACCGTCCGACATTGATCGAATTTGCCGATGTCAGGAACGCGCGTTTGTTGAGCGCTTCGTCGGCGAACGCCTGCTTCACCAGCCGCTGGCAATCGTCAAACGTCCCGCTGATTTCCAGCGCCGTAATATTTTCGCCCAGCGTAGTGAACTGCTTCTCCTGCGCCTCGCTGATGCGTTTCGAAGGGTACAAAATCACCACGCGAATTCCCGCCACGCCAAGAAATCCATGTGCTACCGCGCTGCCCGTGTCACCGGACGTCGCCACCAGCACCGTCAGCGACCGTGATTCACCGCGGACGAAATAGCCCATCAGCCGCGCCATAAAGCGCGCGCCGAAATCCTTAAATGCCAAGGTTGGGCCGTGAAACAGCTCCAAAACGTGCAAGCCCGGTGATAGCGAAACAAGCTTCACCGGAAAATTGATCGCTTCGCTCACGATCTGCCACAACACTTCTTCCGGCACATCCGGCGTCGCGAAAGGCTTGACCACTCGAAAACAGACTTCTGTGAACGGCAGCGAGCGGAACTCTTCGAGCTCTTCCGGTGAACGCCGCGCGATTTCCGCCGGCATGTAGAGCCCACCGTCGGCCGCCAAGCCGCGCAGCACCGCCCCTCGCAGAGATGTGAGTGGCGCTTTTTGTCCCGTGCTTCGGTATCTCACGTCGCACCGGCCAGACTGTTTCCGATAAGTGTCAAAAATGCTGAAGGCTCATGCGGCAATTCGCGAAGCTGCGCCACTTCAATCGAGCAATGCGCCAGCGCGGCGTAACTCTGCCGCCGGGCCGCGATTAGATTCGGATAACAACGTGCCACGGTTTGTCGTGGCGTTTCGCCATCCCGCGGCTGGAACGCTCCGCGCCACAGCACCGGTTTCGGGTCGTTTAAATAACGCTCGATTAAAAGTTGCTGCTCCTGGGGTGAGGCGGCAAGGTGCACAACCGTCATCAATTTGCGTAAACGCATCAAATGGTGATTGCCGGTATAAATCACGCTGCCCGTCGTATCGAGCACCAGTGACTCTTCCGGCGCGCGAGCTAGGTTAGCCAACACTTCTTCCAGCACCGCGATCTCGTCACTCAAATATTGTGATTCCCGCTCCGCGTAAGTTGGGGAATCCGGCCAGCCCATCCATGCCGCCACACCGTTGATTCCCGCGTATCCGCCGGCGCGCAGCCGCGATGCGAGCCGCTCTTCAATTTTGTCGTCACACGAAACTGCCGGATGCCCCGCCGACGCCAGCAATCGCGACCAAAACGTCTTGCCCGCTCCGGACATTCCGATCAACGCAAGACGCAATGGTGTCTTCAGTTTGGGGTGCATCATCGATTGGAAGGAATGATAGACCAGACCTACTGCAAGCGCACTTGGTCGTAGCGATTCCAGGTGGACATGTCGGACACAATTACGCGATCGCCCGGCGCAAGGCCGCTAACGATTTCCGTGCCGTCTTCCGACACGCGCCCGAGCTGCACGTTAACGCGCCGCGCTTCTGTCCCATCGTCGGAAATCTTGAAAAGCGGCATCATCGCATCCGGATTCGCTTGCAGTTCTTGCGGCAAGTAAGTCGCATTCGCAATCCGTTGCGTTTCAATCGTTCCGTCAACCGTTACACCGGCATGCGCACCGGCGGTCTGTACGCCGTCCGCCTTGATGTCCACGCTGATCGCGCCGTTTTGTACCGCCGGATCGATGTGCATCACCTGTCCCGAAAACTTGCGTTCTTGTACCTGCAAAACCGCGCGCTGACGCACCTGCACTTCGCCGGCCTGGGATTCGGGAATGTGTATTCGTGCCACGAGCCGCTCCGAACTTGTGATTCGCGCGAGGTTCGTGCCCGCGTTGATCCGCTGGCCCGCATCCACGGAAATTTCCTCGAGGATTCCCGAAATACCGGCGTGCACTATGAGCGATTCCCTTTCATGCGTCTTCAGTTCATAAAGGGCCTGAACTTGCGCGACCTCCGCTTGCTTCGCCGCAAGCTGCGCTTGGCGCGCTTCCTCTGCGATCGCCAGCTTTTCTTTTTCAATCTGCAGCCGCGTGGCCAACGAGTCGGCGCGGGCCTTTGAAATCTTCGCATTCATCGCCGATCCGATTCCTTCTCGTTGCAGCGCTTCATCGCGTTCCATTTGCAGTTTTGCTTCGGTCGCGTCGGCCTGAAGCTGCGCCTCCAGTGCGTGTTCGTTCAGGAGTTGTGCTTGCAATTGCACGCGAAGATTCGAAAGCTCGGCCTCCACTTTCTTCGTGGCGAGTTCCGCATCGCGAACCTGCCGCTCGAGGTCGGGATTGCTCAGTTGCAGCAAAGTCGACTCGGGCTTCACGCGGGCCCCGGCGCGAAGAAATACCTGATCGACATGCGCGTCAGTCTCGGCGGCGAGCCACCGCGTCTCTTCCGGCACCAGCGTTCCCAGTCCTGAAACATGCCGCACGAACGGCCCGCGACGAACAGTTTCAATTTGCAATGCCGATCGGTCAACCACCGGCGCTGCGGACTTCATCCGCGAGCTGCCAAACGTGAATGCAGCAACGGCAACCGCCGCAACGACAGGAAATGAGAACCAAAGCAGCGCGCGCCGAGAGGGTCTGGGTGTTCTTTCAGATGGCATCAACAATTTTCTCCACCTATTAAGTATAAAAGGTGGAACGCGATGCGGTGAATCAGAAAAATTGATACAGTTCCTTAAATTTTTGACGGCAACGCCCGGACCGCCTCGCCATCCGCAATAGCAGATCTACTTACTAGCGATGCCCGCGCTATTCTTCTTGCTGGCGAACAAATTCTCGACCGGCGTCTTGGCGTCAAATACCAGGTTGAAGAAGCCCACCATCATTTCATCCCAGCTTTGTTCGCCCCAGACCACTTCCTTGGTCGGGTCGGCATTGTCCGGATTTGCGGCGGAATTGTCGAAGTGCGCAGTGCAATCAATCTTCGTGCCCTTCGGCAATTCGATAGGCTCTTCCAGCGTGTACCAGTTCTGCCAATGCCAATCGTAGTGTGGGACGCTCAACAGTATTTTGCTATCACCGGTTGGAAAGACCGCTCGATACAGAAAGTCCTTCCCCCTCCCGTGCATGTGTGGATGCAATCCGGAAAGTTTCACGTCCGTTCCTACTTCAAAACTCGCATCCACGCGGTAGTTCGGATCGCCCGGCGGGATCTTGAACGTGCCGTTCGTGGCAGACAGCGTCAGCACCCGCTCCTTCGGCGGTTCTTTCGCAAATACAATGCCCAATCGGGATTGATCGCGCGTCGCATGTCCGTGCGGCGTGTAGTGCACTTGAAAAATAATGTCGGAACCCGCCTTGATTAGTTTCGCCTGGCCCGGCCGAAGAATTTCCGGTGGCTGCCCAGGCGCATATCCGACCAGGAAATCACTAGGGAGCGCGCTCGTGTCCGGCTGCTCTTTCGTCTTCACCTGCGGCGCGGTGAAAAACACTCCCGGCTTTTGCCCGCGGAACCAGTTCGAGCCCGGCTCGCGCACGAACGCAATAATGTGATGCACTACCATCCGATCCGTCGGCCGAACTTCCGCCGCCTGCACCCACACGTCTTCCGGAAATCCGGTCGGTACGATCACGTGCTGATAGTCGATCACCCCGGAAGCAGGAACATCATACGCTTGCGGTAATTCGTAAATCTTGTCCGGCTTTCCGATGCCCCACCCTTCCACCCAATCGACAGGCGGCGGCATGTCCTTCGCATCGCCTTTGGGCGCGCCAGCATCAGCCCACTTCGCAAGAGTTTCGATTTCAGCCGCACTCAGGCTGATGCTGTTCGAGAATTTTCCATAGTGTGGGTCCGCAAACCAGGGCGGCATTTTGCCGTTTTGCACCGCCACTTTCATTGCCATCGCCCATGGTCTGGCCTGCTCATACGTCAGCAGAGGAAATGGCCCGGCTTCGCCCGGCCTATGGCACACCTGGCATTTGCTCTGCAAAATTGGTGCGACGTTTTTTGCGTAGGTTGGTGCATCGCCAGCAGCAGCGCCACTCTCGGCTTGGCCAAACAATTTGCCGGCAAACAGAAGGACAATCAGCGAAAACGCCGCGCGCAATTTCATATTTACGTTCCTTTGGAACAATCGATCGTTGCGAGTATAGGCAGCGGCTAACAGTACGGCAACAAAATCACGCAAGAAAAAACAAATCGAATTCCACTCTGCGGAAGTTCCCAACCGTCAGTGGATAATCCGGCTCGACTTGAGTAAAGTACCACGGCACTCGTACGAAGGTTACAGCTCCACACGGGGGACGAATTCATGGCAAACACGCTGAGTGGCGCGGAATTCAAGAACGAATTGCGCGCGGGAAATCCGAAGCTCGGCCTGTTCCTGAACTCTCACAGCCCTACGATTGCTGAACAACTCGCCCACAGCGGCTATGACTGGCTTCTCGTAGATACGCAGCACGGCCCGATGGGCAACGAACGCCTCTCGGCGATGCTCGCCGGAATCGCCAGCGGCGGCGCCAAATCGCTCGTGCGCGTCGAGGGATTTCACGACCGCGGCGGTATCCAGCAATCGCTCGATATGGGCGCCGACGGCGTCCTCGTCCCCTACATCAACACCGCCCCTGAAGCCCGCCAAGCAGTCAGTTGCACAAAATATCCAACTGCAGGCACTCGCTCCGTCTATTTTCCGCAACGCAGCATGAACAAAGATGGCTTGCTAGGCTACGCGGGCAACTGGAACAAAAATGGAATCGTCGCGCTGCAAGTCGAGACCGCGGACTGCATCAAGAATATCGAAGAGATTGCCGCCGTTCCCGGCGTCGACATTCTTTTCCTCGGCCAAAACGATCTCTGCATGTCCCTGGGCCTTTATGAAAAATACGAATTCCCCCACATGTACACGTCGCCGGAACTCAACGCCGCCACCCAATCCCTCGTCAACTCCGCAAAAAAGAACAACATCATTCTCGGGCTTTTTCTCTTCGGCACCGCCCGCGTCGGCGAATTCCTCGACAAAGGTTTTACGTTCATCAGCATCGGCAACGATCTACACCACGTCCTGACGCAAGCCGGCGCCTATGTCGTCGACGTCGAACGCATCGCCAAAGAAAAGGGCAAACCCTGGGCCCGCCGACCGACGTCTCTCTTCTAAAACCGAATTTGCAACTTTCTTGGGCTGACCAGTCGCCCTCGGTGAATGGCGTTGGCTTCGGTAACCTCGGAGACGACATCTACGGCATGGGCTTCAGTTTGTCTTGTCGTCTGCGACGGAACAATAGTGTTCGTGAAGTGGCGGCCGGGGTGGAACGCTTGGTGGACGGCTTGTCCAACGGAGTTTCTCCAGAGGCCTGACCACGATCTGCAAATCAGGTGTACTGGGCACTGCAGCCTGCAGTTCGCCGCGGCTCCAACGGATTTCCTTCTCCGTCCAGACTCGCGAGGAATTGTTGATTGTCGCGACGTATCTCACACTGAGCGGTGTCAGCGCAATTTGGATCAAATCTAAGTCTAATTCGTACCCGTCGGGAGAAATGCTGATAAATCCAGCCAACCGCTGGCTGTCGGGCGACCACTGAAGGACGGACAGATCCACTCGAGTTCCGTCCTCTCTGGAGACGGAATCGGTCAGATCAACTTCTTCGCCGGTCGAGAGCTCGCGAACCGTGGCGCGATCGAGCAGGATGAAGCGGCTGTCCGGGGACCACAAGCGGCCACTGTACGGCCAGGGGCGTAGCCGAGTCAGCTTATTAGATTGTCCATCATAGACAAATGTGCCGCATAATTCGTCGCCACCATGGAACGCGTCGTCCGATGAGAACAAAATACGGTCAGGATTGTTTGGGTCCACCGAGTAGCCGTTCAGCCTTTCCGACAACCGATGCCGCTTGTAATACAGAGCCGAACTGACAGAGGAATCAGGGACTTTGGGATTTGAATAAATATCAAAGTGACCGGCACGCTCATGGTTATCAAAAATGTGGGTAAAAATCGCGGGGACCAACATTATGAGCACGATTCCCCCAATCACTGCCACGACAATCAGAGCGTATTTCATCGGTGTAGCATCGTCGTCCAATGGTTATCTGGGCCGTCCCCGAAGACGGCATCCCGCGTCGCAATAGATCCCGAGTGAAAGCGAGTCTCGTGACGGCGCTGCGCCCAAAGCATTATACGCGCTGGTACTATGAGACATAACGCCCACCGTAACCCCGCGGAAACCTGCCCCTCAGGACAACTTGCGACCACCCCCTCCAGATGCTACGTTGGAAAAGACTTCTTCCAGGCACGTCCAGAAGGAGTCGCTAGGCGATTTGGGAGCTCCGAAAGGATTTTTTCCGGCCCGCAACTGGAGCCGAAATCTTTCAACGGTAGTTTCGAAAACCGCGCTGTGAAGAGTCGTGCAACGCGAGTGGCTCTGCATAACGGAGCGTAATTCAGAAAACTCGCGCGCGGGGTTTGCGTGTCGTTTTCATTTGGCAGCGATAATCGGTTGCCGCAACAGCGGCTGGCAGTAGCCTCCTACATCATTGTGGGAATGATCGGGGTGTTGCTGCTCGGCTTCTGGAAATTGCAGGTCATTGATTCCGATCAGTACGGCCAGATGGCCGAGCGCAATCGCGTCCGTTCCATCCCCATCATCGCCCCGCGCGGCCGCATGCTCGATCGTGATGGCCGCGTGCTCGTGGACAATCGCCCGTCCTTCAGCGTCCTTCTCCTGCGCGACGATCCCGCTCTGGTCGAAAAGAGTCTTGCGCCCGTCGCGGATGGTCTGGGCCTTTCCATTGACGACCTGCACGATCAACTCGACGCCACTAAAGCCCTGCCGAAGTTTCAGCCGATCGTCATCAAGCCGGAAGCCACGCCAGCGGACGTTGCGTTCATAGAATCGCACCGCGCCGACCTTCCCGTTCTCGAAATGCTCTCTGTCTCCCGCCGCCGCTACATCCCCGGTGGATTCATGGGCCATGCCAGCGGGTACGTCGGTGAAGTCAGTGAACAGCAGATCGAAGCCAGCAACGGCAAACTTCGCCCGGGTGACGTCGTCGGCAAAGCAGGGCTGGAGCGCCAGTACAACGACATCTTGATGGGCACGGACGGCATGCGCCGCGTTATCGTCAACAGCGTTGGCAAAGAAGTCGACCACCTTACGCAGCAAGACCCCATTCCCGGCAAACAGATTCAATTGACGATTGATTACGACCTGCAAGTCGTCGCGGAACAATCCCTCGGCGCGCGCCCAGGCGCTGTCGTCGCGCTCGACCCGCGCACCGGCGAAATTCTCGCCATGGTCAGCCGCCCAACGCCGGATCCAAACGATTTCGCAGTTCGTATTTCCAAGGAAGAGTGGAAGCAGCTCAACGAAGATGAACTACGTCCGCTTTTCAATCGCGCCGTTCAAGCCCAGCTCGCGCCCGGTTCCGTCTTCAAAATCGTCACGGCAACCGCGATGCTCGAGGATCACAATCCCCCGGAAAGTTTTGCCACGTTCTGCCCCGGCTATGGAACTTTTTACGGGCGCCAATTCAAGTGCTGGGTAGCTTCTTCAAAAAAAGGCCCGACCTCGCACGGAACCTTAACTCTTCACGACGCGATTCTGAAATCCTGTGACGTCTTCTTCTACACCGCAGGCATGAAACTCGGCATCGATCGCCTCTCCTACTATGGCGATAAGTTTGGAATCGGCCACAAAACTGGCATCGATCTTCCCTCCGAGGAAGCTGGCCTGATGCCTTCTGAGCAGTGGGTGGAACGCGCGTTTCATCGCAAATGGTACGCGGGCGAAACAATCTCTGTCGCCATCGGCCAGGGCGCGGTTACGACAACTCCGGTTCAGCTGGCTCGCCTGATCGGCGGAATCGCTTCGGGCGGCGTCTTCAAGCAACCGCACCTCAGGAAAGATTTGCAGAATGTTGGCGAGGAGCGAGTCCCGCTTTCCGAGCCGACCGTCGAAAAAATCACGGAAGCGATGTATGGCGTAGTGAATGAACCCGGTGGCACCGGCACAGCCCTCAAGATCAAAGACGTGGAGCTGAGCGGTAAATCTGGCACGGCGCAAGTCATCGGATACAGCACGCGCGCAAAATTCGGCAAACAGAAAAGGTTCGATGACAACGGTTGGTTCGTTGGTTATGCACCCAGACGAAACCCTGAAATCGTGGTGGCGGTACTCGTCCAGGAGGGCGGCGGTCTGCACGGCGGCGAATCAGCCGGCCCTGTGGCTCGCGACATCGTTAAAGCTTACTACGACAAAAAGAACAAGAAGCTGCAGGGTGAAGTCACCGCCGAGAATTCCAAACCGGCGCCGCCAAACGGCACTCCGGCTGCGGCTTTGGTTCCAAGAACTGCGGTCGTGAAAGAAGAGGAATCCGCGGGACACACTGCTCCAGCGCGAAACGAACGATGAGAGACGCTCCCGGAACTCGCGATTACGATTGGTGGCTGCTGGCTATTCTCGCGGCAATTTGTGCGCTCGGCGTGCTGGAGATCTATTCCGCCACGCACGGCAGCTCCCTCGCCGGCATGCACATGAAGCAGCTCCGTTGGCTCGCCGTCGGCGCGATCTTGATGTTCGTCCTCTCTCGCGTGGACTATCACCTGATCATGGATCAGTCGCTGATTCTCTATCTGGTGTGCATTGCAGCCCTGATTGCCGTGCTTCTGCTCGGGAATAGCCGTTTTGGCGCCAAGCGCTGGATTCCCCTCATGGGCCAAATGTTTCAGGTGTCTGAATTGGCGAAGTTGATTATAATCATTGTACTGGCGCGCTTCTTTACCGAGGTGCGTTCAGATAAGCTTGACCTGCGGGATTTGATTAAGGCAGGGTTGTTGGTAGGAGTTCCGCTAGTCTTGATCCTGAAGCAGCCGGATCTGGGCACAGCTTTGGTCCTGGTGCCGTTGTTGTTCGTCGGAGCCTTTCTGGCTGGCTTGCAGTGGCAACATATGGCGGCGATTGTACTCGTGGGGGCAATGCTCGTGGGCGCGGTTTTTTATCCGCCCGTTAGCAAGAAAATCCTCAAACCCTATCAGCGCGAACGCATTACGTCTTTCTTGCATCCGGAAGAAGACGCCAAGGGTTCCGGTTATCAGTTGTTGCAATCGAAGATAGCCGTCGGCTCCGGCGGTTTCTGGGGCAAAGGTTTTGGCAACGGCAGTCAGAATCAGCTGGGTTACATTCCGGTCCGGTATTCCGACTTCATCATGTCGGCTTGGGCGGAAGAACAGGGATTCAAAGGCGTGCTGCTTGCCTTAGGGCTGTATATGGCGCTTCTGTTACGACTCGTACAGAATGCACAACGCGCGAAAGACCGCGCAGGAATGTTTCTGGTGATGGGAGTTGCAGCAGCGTTAGGTTTCCACGTTTTAGTCAATGTGGCTATGGTCATCGGCGCGATGCCGGTTACTGGCATACCGTTGCCGTTAATGAGTTATGGTGGCTCGGCCACGTTGTTTGTGTTCATGGCGATCGGCTTGGTGATGAATGTCCGGTTGCGCCGCTTCGTCAATTGAGCCGTGAACCGCAGTAGGCGATCTCTGGATTTTTCCCGGGGCGCCTCAGTAGAGA
>DATLVG010000029.1:0-2681 GCA_035577625.1 Candidatus Dormiibacterota bacterium | reverse complement strand
TCGAACGACGCCCTGGCGCAGGTGCGCGAGCTGATTCCGGACCGTTTCGGCGCCAGCTACCTTCCCGAAAAACCAAACTATTACAAGTCCAAGAAAGACGCGCAGGAAGCTCACGAAGCCGTGCGTCCAACCGACGCTATGCGCGCGCCGGAAGACGTCCGCAAGTATTTGGACGACGATCTCTTCAAGCTCTATCAATTAATCTGGCAGCGCTTCGTCGCTTCGCAAATGCTTCCCGCCATTTTCGATCAAACGACGATTGACATCAGCGCGGGCGACTATACGTTTCGCGCCACCGGTTCGGTCCAGAAATTCGACGGCTATCTCCGCGTCTACCAGCTCCCGGCCTCCAACGCCGACCGCGATGACGACGAAAAAGACGACGAAGGCGAGGGCAAATCGCTTCCGCAAGTCAGCGAAGGCCAAGCGCTGCGCCTAGATAAGATTCGCCCCGACCAGCATTTCACTGAGCCGCCGCCGCGCTATAACGACGCAACATTGGTGAAAGATCTGGAAGAAAAGGGCATCGGCCGGCCTTCCACTTATGCTTCGATCATCTCCACCATCGTTGAGCGCGAATACGTCACGAAAGATCAGGGCCGTTTTTCGCCCACCATGCTTGGTGAACGCGTCAGCGTGCTGCTGGTAAAAAGCTTTGAAGATATTTTCGACGTCACCTTCACCGCGCGCCTCGAGGAAGAGCTCGATGAGATCGAAGAAGGCAAACTCCACTGGCGCGAGGCTGTTAAAGAGTTCTGGGAAAAGTTCGTCGTTGATCTGGATCGGGCCGACGATGAAATGCTCTCGTACAAAGCGGGCATCCCCACGGGCAAAAAATGCGAAAAGTGCGGTCAGGGCGAACTGCTCGAACGCATCAGCCGCCACGGTTTCTTCCTCGGCTGCTCGCGCTATCCCGACTGCGATTTCATCCAGGATCTCTCGCCAGAACTTCCGGCGGACACCGGTGAGCCCAAAATCGAGTATTGCGATAACTGCGGCAAGGAAATGGTTATCAAGCGCGGCCGCTTCGGCACCTTCCTCGCATGCAAGGGCTATCCCGATTGCAAAACCACGCGCCGCCTTGTCCAGGGCACTCGCATCGCACACCAGCCCGATGAGCCACTCGACGAAAAGTGCGCTCTTTGCGGGAACGGCCTGGTAAAGAAGCATGGCCGCTTCGGCGAATTCATCGGCTGCACCGGCTATCCGAAGTGCAAGTACACGCGCCCCATCACTCTGGGGATCAAATGTCCCAAGTGCAATGAGGGCGAATTTGTCCGCCGCGGCAGCGCCGGAAAAGGCGGCCGCGGGCGTCCGCGCATCTTCTATGGCTGCTCGCGCTATCCGGACTGTGACTTCACAACCCCATACATGCCCATTGCCGAGCCGTGCCCGAAGTGCGGCGCTCCTTTTATTGTCGAGAAGAAAACGAAGATAGGAACAGTCCACGCCTGCCTAAAGGAAGGTTGCGACTGGGAAAAACTCGCTCCTGAACCAGAGCCGCAACCTCAAGTTCAACCAGAAGAACCCGCGCCCGTGGGTGCGAAGCCGTAATCTTCTCCGCGTTCATGCGAAGACTGTCTCGCCTCACCCGACGAATTTCCGTCGTGTAAACTCGCCTCACTTCGGCGCGGGAACGTCATAATTCTCATCCGTATACACGAGCAAAGGCGTTCCCTGCTTAATCTCGACGTTTTTCCCGTGTTTAATCAATCCAATCGGCCCGAACAAGACCGTCAGCGCGACGGTCGCGCCTACCTTTCCTTCTCCTTCTTTCCCTTTGGTTCCGCGCAAGCGTAACCGCCCGTCGTTCACAATGAGGAAGTCCAACCGCATGTTCAGTTCGCCGGCCTTGCCCATCATGCCCGCTTTTTTCGCATGCGTGATGGTTCCCACCGCCTTGGCCCCGGCTTTCACAACCACGACTTCACCAATTTTGATGTCCTGATCGAGCACAAGACTGACGGGGTCGTCATCCGCTACGGTTTTCGAACTCAAGTCCTGCGCGAATTTCAGATTTACGTCGGCGCCTTCCTTAAGCACAAGTTTCTCCGGAGGCGCGGCCGCCACTGGCGGCTTGCTGGAATCGGGAGGCTGCTGCTGCGGCTCTTGTGCCCAGAGCGTTGCACCGACACACATCGCAAGAACCGCTCCGCCTGCAAAAGACATGAGTCGCATCCGATCCTCCCGTTTTTCTAGCCAGTCGGCGTTTTAAATCGCGGATTCTGCTCAGCCGTGGCGACGAGCGCCTGCCGGCTGGAGCTCCGCTGATTGGAGGGAGAGTATCACTCTCTCATCTTGCGGGGGTAAAAAAATGAATTGTTGTGGGCGGGGCCCGGTGATGGCTGATGCGTCGATTGGATGCATTTGCCGCCGGATGCTGTCCTATACTTGAGAAACAAAGCCCGGCAGAGGGCGCGGCACAAAATGAAAACGGCCATCGGCAAATACTTCGAATATCTCGGCGCAGTGAAGAATTCCTCGCCCCACACCATTTCAAACTATGGCAAGGACCTTCAGCAATTCGTATTGTTTCTCTCTCCGCCCGGTTTGGAGCCGCCTGCTCTCTGCGACATCACCCACACCACCATCCGCGAATTCGTCGGCTTTTTGCACGACCAGGGACTCCAGAAGAGTTCCATCGCGCGCAAACTGGCCGCGCTTCGTTCCTTTTTTAAGTA
>DATLVG010000028.1:0-41148 GCA_035577625.1 Candidatus Dormiibacterota bacterium | reverse complement strand
AAGCCGAACGACAGGCGCGCATCTCCTTCGGCGGTCCGCAACAATCCAAGGAGTCACACCGCGACTCCCGCAGCTTCCCGTTTTTCGAATCTCTCTGGCAGGATTTCTCCTTCGCACTGCGCTTGTTCGTAAAAACTCCTTCGTTCTCCGTTTCTGCAATCCTCACACTTGCCCTCGGCATCGGCGCAACCACGGCCATCTTCAGCGTCGTCTATGGCGTTCTCCTTCGCCCACTTCCTTATCCACAACCGGATCGTATAGTCCACGTCTGGGAACAGGGAGACACCGGCAATCGCATGAATTTTGCCGACCCGAACTTTGAAGATATTCGCTCGCAAAACAAATCTCTCCTAGCTGTTGCCGAATACAATTCCGGCGTCGCGACCGTCGCCGGCTCCATCGAACCCGCCCGCTTGAACGCTTCGTCTGTTTCCAAAGACTTCTTTGACGTGCTGGGTATTCATCCCGTCTTTGGCCGCTCGTTTGCCCCGGAAGAACAGAAATTTGGCGCTCCGCCGGTTGCCCTTGTAAGCCACTCCTTCTGGCGTCAGTCGCTCAATTCCGCGCGCGATCTCTCTGCTGTTCGCCTGAAAGTCAATTCTCAACTCGTTTCGATCGTCGGAGTCCTGCCGCCTGACTTTCGTTATCCCGACAACTCGGATATCTGGATCCCGCGCGAGGCATCGGAGCGATACCCTAGCCGCAGCGCGCACAACTGGCAGGTCGTTGCCAGGTTGCGCGACGGCCACGTACTTGCCGAATCTCGCGCCGAGCTTTCCACCATCGCCGCGCGACTCAAACAACAATTCGGTGACGACACCATGATGGCCGGCGTCGCCATGGAACCCTTGCGCGACACGATGACCGGCAATGTCCGCCCCGCGCTCCTTCTTCTTCTTGGCGCATCGAGCTTCCTTCTCCTCATCGCCTGCGCCAACGTTGTCAATCTCGCTCTCACACAAGCCGCGAAGCGCGAGCGCGAACTCTCCACACGCACCGTCCTCGGAGCACATCGCGTTCGTCTCGTCCGTCAATTCCTTACGGAAGCCTTTCTTCTGTCTTCCATTGGAGGCGCGCTCGGTGTTCTCTTCGCCCATTGGGCAGTCGATGCGCTCCTTGCTTTCGCTCCGTCGAACATCCCGCGCCTTGAAAGCGTTTCTATCAACAAGGCCGTCTTGCTCTTCTCCGGTGCCACCGTCTTCTTCGTCTCAATCGCGCTCGGCGTGTTCACCGCTCTTCGCGCTGCGTCCGCCGGCGATGGGCAGGCGGCTCTCCAGACTCGAGGCCAAACCGAATCGCGCGAAAAGCATCGTGCTGGAAGACTTATTTCCATTGGCCAACTTGCCGCTGCACTGATTCTTCTTGTCGGCGCGGGTCTCCTCGGCAAGAGTCTTCTCCGCGTCCTCTCTGTCGATCCGGGCTTCCGGACCGATCACACTCTCACGATGTCGTTTCAGCTTCCTGACTCGCCCGACAGGAGTCACCGCGGCGTATTCTTGCGCGAATTGATCTCCCGTCTCCGTGCGCAACCCGGCGTCGAAGAAGTCGGCGGCGCCACCGACATTCCTCTCTCTGGAGGTTCTCTATCGGATGGGACCTACGTCCTGATGAACGAGGCTGACATCACGCCGAACGTTCAAGCCCTGATGGAGCGCAGCGCCACTGCCGACCTTGGCAAAGATCCCGCCCTGCTCGCCGAATTTACAAAGTTTTTCGAAGGACTCCTCCGCAATAAATCTCACCTTGGCGACGCTGACTATACCGTCGCCACCGAGGGATACTTCAAGGCGCTCGGCATCCCCGTCCTGCAAGGCCGCCTCTTCGATGACCGCGACACTCCCGATGCGCCTCATGCCGCTCTAATCAGCCAATCCCTCGCCGCCGAAAAATGGCCCAATCAGAATCCCCTGGGCCGCAAGATTGAATTTGGGAATATGGACGGCGACCTGCGCCTCCTTACGGTTGTCGGCGTCGTGGGTGACGTTCGCAACCGGACGCTCGAAGTTCCTCCGCGCCCCACCATTTACGTCAACGGCCTCCAGCGCTCGAACGCCGTGTGGCGCTTCACTATGGTTGCCCGCACCTCCGCAACGCCGCAATCCACGTTCGTTGCCGCGCGGGCCATCGTACGCAACCTCGACCCGGAAATGCCCGTCGAAATCCGCACTTTGGACCAAACCTTCTCGACTTCCCTCGAATCCCGCCGGTTCAGCCTGATCCTCATCGGATGTTTTTCGCTTGCCGCCCTGCTGCTTGCTGTCGTCGGCGTATACGGCGTAACTTCCTATTCGGTCACGCGCCGCATCCGCGAAATCGGTATTCGAATGGCTCTCGGCGCGTCCGCATCGCAAATCCTCGCGATGATCCTTATTCAAACGGCCGCCACTTCGGCGATAGGCGTTTCCATCGGGACACTTGGGTCCGCCGCGATCACTCGTCTGATTCAATCGCAACTCTTTGGCGTCAGCCCGCTTGATCCCGTCGTCTTTATCGCCGTGGCGCTTCTGCTGCTTCTGGTTTCTCAACTGGCCGGCTTGATTCCCAGCCGTCGCGCCAGCCGCGTCGATCCGGCCGTCGCGCTGCGCTACGAGTGAGAAAAATCATGAACTCGCACACAAAACAATCTGCTCGCGGAACGCTGGCCCCGCGGAGAAAGGAGTACCCCGATGCTTTCTAGAATTCGAGAAATCGCTGCGCGCTTTCGGGCCTTTTGGCGCCCCGCACGTCTTGATCGCGACTTCGACTCGGAAATCGCCTCTCATCTTCAATTCGCCGTCGAGGATAATCTTCAAAAAGGAATGTCTGCGCGAGAAGCCGAACGACAGGCCCGCATCTCCTTCGGCGGTCCGCAACAATCCAAGGAGTCTCACCGCGATTCTCGCGGCTTTCCCCTGCTCGAGTCTTTCTTGCGAGATTTTCTTCTCGCTGTCCGCACCCTCCGCATTTCTCCCGGCTTTACCACGGCTGCGGTTCTGACCCTAGCTCTCGGCATCGGTGCGAACTCCGCAATCTTCAGCGTCGCCAATGGCGTTCTCTTCCGGGACCTCCCTTTCAAAGAGCCGCGCCGCCTCGTCCTCCTTTGGAGCACTTCCTCCGACAGTGCCCGCGATCAGCTTTCGTTCACCGACATCGACGACTACCGCACACAAAATCATTCGCTCGAAGATATCGTTCCGTTCGGCACATGGAGCGCCACGTTCCTCGGCAATGGCACTCCCGAACACATCGACGGCGTACAAGTCGCCGACGGCTATTTCGCGCTCCTCGGCGCAAACTTTCACCTCGGCCGCGGTTTCCTTCCTGAAGAACAAATTCCCGGCAAAGACCAGGTTATCGTGTTGACCTACGATCTCTGGCAACGCCGTTTTGGCGCCGATGAAACAATCGTCGGCAAACAAGTTCGCTTGGGCTCCAAGCAGTACACCATCATCGGTGTAACAGCCCGTGACTTCCCGGTTCTTCCGTCCACACTCGTCGACGGCCACCCGCAATTTTATCGACCGGTCGCAGAAATACATGAAGACAAGGAACGCACTTCACGTCATTTGCGCGCCATTGCCCGATTGAAGTCCGGAATCTCGTTGCGAGCAGCCCAAGAGGATGTAAGTCTCATCAACCGCCGCATGGCGGCCCAATTTCCGAATGACTATTCGACCGTCGGCGCCCGCGTCATCAGTCTTCACGACGATCTTTCTTCTGGATTACGTCCGGCACTCTTGGTACTCTCCGGCGCCATCGGCTTCTTGCTCTTGATTGCATGCGCGAACGTTGCGAATTTGCTTTTGGCTCGCGCCCTTGGCCGCCAGAATGAGCTTGCGATTCGTTCCGCTCTCGGTGCCCGCCGTTCCCAAATCGTCCGTCAGATGCTAATCGAGAGCCTTGCCCTCGCGTGCTTTGGCGGCGTTGGCGGAATCGCGTTCGCTGCGGTTGCCACAAGACTTGCCGTCGTGCTCGGTTCAAGAGTGATTCCTCAACTCCTTGCCGTTTCGCTGGACACGCGAGTACTCGTATTCACTGCCGCTTTGAGTCTAGCCACCGGATTTGTCTTTGGTTCGCTTCCCGCATGGCAAGCTTCGGCGGTCCCTAGGAGCGACAAACTTAGAGCGGGCAGCCGCGGCTCGACCACGGCTCACCTTCGATTAAGAAATATTCTCGCTGTCACCGAAATTGCCCTGGCACTCGTTTTGCTCGCCGGCGCAGGTCTACTCATTCGGAGTTTCGCAAAATTGTATTCCGTGGATCGCGGCTTCCGGACGGACCATCTCCTTACCATGGACCTTTCCCTTCCTTCGTCGCGATATCCTGCAGGCACGGTAAAGCCCGCCCAGTTCTATCGCGACCTTATGTCTCGCGTGAGCGCGCTCCCCGGCGTTGATTCTGCAGGTGCGGTCAGCATTCTTCCTCTGGGAACCAACTTTGATACTGCCGGTACCGAACCGGAAGGTCTCACACATGGCCCAGGAGAAATGCCTTATCCCGAGCGTTATGTCGTCTCTCCGGGTTATTTCTCGGCAATGGAACTTCGGTTGGTGAAAGGCAGATTCCTTTCCGAATCCGACACGGACAGTTCTCCTCTGGTCGCACTCGTTTCGCAAACGGCTGCACGCAGATGGTGGCCCGGGCAGGACCCTATCGGGAAACGCATCATGCCTCCCGGCTCTGATGCGGATCATCATCCCTGGCGCGCAGTCGTCGGCGTCGTACAAGACGTGAAACAAGCCGGTCTGGATGCTCCGGCAACCGCGCAAATCTACTTGCCTCACGCGCAATATGCCATCGGCAGCCTCACGCTTGTCGTCCATTCCACTGTCGCCCCTCTCTCGCTGACTGCTCCTATTCGAGAACAATTGTTCACGATCGACCCTGAGATCGCCGCTTCCAACATCGCCACGATGGAGGAAGTGCTCGCCAACTCTGTTGCTTCGCAGCGCTTTTCCACGGCGCTCCTAGGCACATTGGCTGGATTCGGTTTGATTTTGAGTTCCATCGGTATCTACGGCGTGCTGTCGTACGGCGTTCTTCAAAGGACTCGTGAGATTGGAATTCGCATGACCCTCGGCGCGACGAGCAGGCGGATCGTGTCCTTGATCATGGCCCAGGGTGTCAAGCTCCTCGCCGTCGGCCTCGCAGTCGGCTTCATCGCGGCGCTCTTTCTTACCCACTTCATGTCCAGCCTTCTTTTCGGAGTTACCGCCAACGACCCGCTCACATACGTTGCAATTTTTATTTTTTTGAGTTTCGCGGCCCTGCTTTCGTGCTATCTACCGGCACGGCGGGCTTCGCGTCTGAACCCCCTCGTCGCGCTGCGCTACGAGTGAGGCAAATTAAGGAAATTAATCAATGGACATCGCTATTCCCCAAAATGAACACGCAAAATTAGTTCGCAGGATTGTGATCGCCGTTGTCCTCTTGCTAGGCGTCGCGGTCGTGGCATATGCGCTGACTCGCCTTCGCCCGGCTGCTCCCAGCGTCGATGGCGCTTCCCTTTTCTCGGATACCGTCAAGCGCGGTGATCTCCTCCGCGCCGTTCACGGTGTCGGCACTCTTGTTCCTGAAGATATCCAATGGATTCCCGCCCTCAACACCGCCCGCGTAAGCAAAATCATTCTTCATCCCGGCGCAACCGTTAGGGCCGATTCAATCATTCTCGAACTCAGCAATCCGGAGCTCGAGCGCGATACGCTGGACGCCGAATATCAACTCAAGGCCGCTGAAGCTCAGTTCCAAAGCGTCAAAGCACAAATGGGCAGCGACATCCTTAACCAAAAAGCCGCCGCAGCAGCCGTACGCAGCGAATACGAGCAGTCAAGAATCCAGCACGCCGTGGATGAAAAAATGCTCGAGCAAAAGCTCGGCGCCGAAGTCACGGCTCGGCTTTCAAAAGTAAAAGAAGACCAGCTCGCCATTCGCGCGCAACTCGAAGAAGCGCGTTCGAAAAACGCGGAAGACACCGCCGAAGCGAAAATTGCCGCCGAAAAATCACACGTCGATCAACAGCGTGCCTTGTACAACCTTCGCCGCAGCCAGCTTGAAGCGCTGCACGTCCGCGCCGGAATTAACGGCGTCTTGCAGCTTGTTCCAGTGGAGGTCGGCCAGAGCGTCGCGCCTGGAACGAATCTGGCGCGGGTCGCCGATCCAAAAAGGCTCAAAGCAGAAATTAAAATCGCTGAAACGCAAGCCAACGAACTCTCTCCCGGCATGAAATCGACCATCGACACGCGTAACGGCATTGTCGCCGGCCGCGTCTCGCGCATCGATCCCTCCGTTCAGAACGGCACCGTCTCTGTTGATATTTCGATCGACGGAGCCCTTCCCAATGGCGCGCGCCCGGACTTGAGCGTCGACGGAACAATCGAAATCGAGAATCTCAAGAACATTCTCTACGTCGGTCGGCCCGCCTTTGGCCAGCCGCAAACCACCGTCGGGCTGTTCAAGATGAATGAAGACGGTACGGAAGCGGTTCGCACTTCCGTGAAGCTCGGAAGATTTTCCGTTAGTTCTGTCGAAGTTTTACAGGGCCTGAAGGAAGGCGATCGCGTGATTCTGTCGGACACGTCCGCCTGGAGCAGTTACGAACGGATTCGCTTGAAATAAATATTTCTAACGAGGACACTCATGGACCGTCAAAAAACTCAGCTCGTCAAAATGGAAGGCGTCACCAAAATCTTCCGCACCGAGGATGTCGAAACGCACGCACTGTCGAACATCGATCTCACAATCGACCGCGGCGACTACGTCTCCATCGCCGGTCCGTCCGGTTGCGGCAAGTCGACTTTACTTTCGCTGTTGGGCCTTCTCGATTCACCATCCAGCGGAAAATATTTCATGAACGGCAAAGACGTCTCGCAAATCACCGCCGCCGAACGCACGCGCATCCGCAACCGCGAAATCGGCTTTGTCTTTCAGGCGTTCAATTTGATCGGCGATCTCACGGTCTATGAAAACGTCGAACTCCCGCTCACCTATCGCAACATGGGCGCAGCCGAACGCAAGGAAAAAACCGAACACGCGCTGGAACGTGTTGGCATGTCTCACCGCAAAAAACATTTTCCCGCGCAACTCAGCGGCGGTCAGCAACAACGCGTCGCCGTTGCCCGCGCCCTCGGGGGAGACCCGCTCATTTTGATGGCGGACGAACCAACCGGAAATCTCGATTCGCAAAACAGCGAAGCGGTCATGCAGCTTCTGTCCGACCTTCACCAGAATGGCGCCACCATTTGCCTCGTCACCCACGACCCGCGCTACTCGCGTTTCGCGGACCGCACCATTCATCTTTTCGACGGAAAAATCGTGGCCGAACCGGTCAGCGCTCTGGCTTCCGCCTGATCTGCGGCTAATCGCAACGGAGAAACTTTTCTGACCTTGCAAGACATGCTGCTCTCGCTAATTCGGCAGCGTTTCCTTTGCACAATCGGTTCCATTTGACATATTTCTGTATTTCTGCAATAGTCGAAATATGCGACGCCGCCCCGATCCGCTCTTGGTTACTCGCTCGGCCGACCGCTTTTCGGCCCTCGGCGCGGAACCACGCTTGCAAATCATGCGCGCGCTTCTTGCTGCTCATCCCGGCGGAATGATTGCCGGTGAGGTTCAGGACGAACTCGACATTCCCGCGTCCACTCTTTCGCATCACTTGGAAAAACTGAAGCAAGTTGGACTTGTGAACGTGAAGCGCGAAGGGACTTTTCTTTGGTATTCCGCGAATACGGACGCATTGCGAGAAGTTCTTGGGTTCCTGTACGAAGAATGCTGCACCCGCAGCAGTGCCGTCGCGCCAGAAGAGATTGTCCAGATTTCAAAGTGAGGAAACATATGAGCAACGAAAATCTTCAGGACGTCGTGAAACAAAAATATGGCAATGCGGCGAAGCAAGTTGCCGCGGGCGGCGTCGCCACTTGCGGCGGCGGTGGCGAACTCAGTTGCTGCGATCCGATTACGAAAGATCTCTACGATGGTTCGCAGCTTTCCGCACTGCCAAAAGAAGCGGTCGCCGCTTCGCTCGGCTGCGGCAATCCAACCGCGCTCGCAAAACTGCAGCCCGGCGAAACTGTTCTCGATCTAGGGTCCGGTGGCGGCATTGATGTTTTACTTTCCGCCAAACGCGTCGGGCCAAGCGGAAAAGCATACGGGCTCGATATGACTGACGAAATGCTTTCGCTCGCTCGCGCAAATCAGAAGAAAGCAGGCGTTGAAAATGCGGAATTTCTGAAAGGCGCAATCGAAAACATTCCACTGCCGGACAATTCCGTCGATGTGATTATCTCCAACTGCGTCATCAACCTTTCCGGAAACAAAGATCGCGTGCTTCGTGAAGCGTTTCGCGTCTTGAGGCCGGGCGGACGGCTCGCGATTTCCGATGTCGTTGTGCGGGGCGAAGTTCCCGCCGACATCCGCAAGAGTGTCGAACTATGGGTCGGCTGCGTCGCGGGGGCACTCGAGGAATTTGAATATCGCGACAAGCTTTTCAGCGCCGGCTTTGAATACATCGACATCGAACCGACGCGCGTTTACAAAGTTGAAGAAGCGCGCGATTTCCTTTCATCAGCCGGACTCGACGTCGACAAAGTCGCACCGCTCATCGATGGCAAATTCATGAGCGCGTTCGTCCGCGCAACCAAACCCGCGCCGCACACGAATGTCGTCGGTCCCTCCTGCCGCGCCTGACGGCACAAAGAAAATGAAAACGTCGTACAACGTTCTGTTTTTGTGCACCGGAAATTCCGCGCGCTCAATTCTCGCCGAAACGATTCTGAATTTCCGCGGTAAACCGAACTTCATTGCCTTCAGCGCGGGCAGTCATCCGGCCGGGCGCGTCAATCCCAGCGCGCTGAAGACTCTCGA
Organism: Candidatus Dormiibacterota bacterium; assembly: GCA_035577625.1. Classification (GTDB taxonomy): domain Bacteria; phylum Acidobacteriota; class Terriglobia; order Acidiferrales; family UBA7541; genus Acidiferrum. The sequence goes on along the minus strand of DATLVG010000028.1, from coordinate 32,307 downwards.
AGCCGCAAAACTTCCGACCGCCGGCTTGTGTAGCAAGAGTTGGGATGAATTTGCAAAACCGGATTCACCGAAAATGGATTTCGTTTTTACCGTGTGCGACAACGCGGCAAACGAAATATGTCCGGTCTGGCCCGGCCAGCCGATGACGGCTCACTGGGGCGTGCCCGATCCGGCGGCCGTAGCGGGCACGCCGGAGCAAATCGAGCGCGCATTCCGCGATGCGTTCATCGCGTTGGATCGGCGCATCGGTTTGTTTCTTTCTCTGCCCTTCCCGAGCCTCGATCAACTTGCTCTGAAAGCTGAGTTGAGCCGCATCGGCAAATCCTGAAACGCGCGGCGCTAACCTCAGTGTAAAAAGTGGCGAAGGCCGGTAAAGACCATCGCCAGGCCGAGCCGATCGCACGTTGCGATGACGTCGTTGTCTCGGACGGAACCGCCCGGCTGGATAAACGCTTTGGCGCCCGCTTTGGCGGCTTCTTCAACCCCATCGGGAAACGGAAAAAATGCATCGGAGGCGACGACGCTGCCTTCGAGCGAAGATTGCGCTTTCATCACGGCGATTTTGACGGAATCTACACGGCTCATCTGGCCCGCGCCGACGCCAAGCGTTGCGCCATCCTTTGCAAACACGATGGCGTTCGATTTCACATGTTTGGACACTTTCCACGCGAACTTCATCGTTGACACTTCTTCGGGTGTCGGCGGGCGCTTGGTGACGATTTTCAGCTTGTCGTCCTCGAGTTCGCCTAGATCTGGCTGCTGAATAAGCATGCCGCCGAGAATGCGCTTGAGTTGCAGCTCACGCTCGGGCTCGAGGCCGTTGGCGGGAAGTTCGAGCAAACGAAGATTTTTCTTCGCCGCAAAGATTTCTTTTGCTTTCGAGTCAAATCCTGGCGCGGCAATGCACTCCACAAAAAGTTTGGCGACTTCTTCTGCGCTCATAGCATCCACGACGCGGTTAAACGCCAGGACTCCGCCAAAAGCGGAAACTGGATCGGACGCAAGTGCTTTGAGATAAGCATCACGCAACGTGGATTGCTCCGCAGTTCCACACGGATTGTTGTGCTTGATGATGACGGCGGCGGGATTCTTAAATTCCGCGGCAAGACTTCGCGCGGCTTCGAGGTCGACCAGATTGTTGTAGGACAGTTCCTTCCCCTGAAGTTGTTTGGCCGCCGCCAGCCCGTCGGGCGTTTTCCCCGCCGGAACGTAGAGCGCTGCGGATTGGTGCGGATTTTCTCCGTAACGCAATTCCTGCTGCAAGCGCAAAGCGAGATGCACACGCTCGGGAAGAATTGGCTTTGCGGCCAGTTCGACCTGATTGCCGCTGGCGGCGAGCCGCTCGAATTCCATGGTGATCAGCCCGTCATAGCGGGAAGTTGTCGCAAACACTTTGCGGGCGAGTTCAAGTCGCGTGGCCAACGAAGTTTCGCCATTCTTTTCGAGTTCGGTTGCGACGCGGTCGTAGTCCGCGGGGTCGCAAACGACGGTGACGCTTTCGAGATTTTTTGCGGCCGAGCGCAGCATGGTGGGTCCGCCGATGTCGATATTTTCAATGAGCTCTTCGGCCGTAAGTCCAGATTTCGCGGCAGTCGCTTCAAACGGATACAAATTCACAACGACAAGATCGATCGGCGCGATCCCGTGTTCGGCGGCTTCCCTTTGGTCTTCGGGAAGATTGCGGCGATAGAGAAGGCCACCGTGTACTTTGGGATGAAGGGTCTTGACGCGGCCGCCGAGCATTTCCGGCCAGCCAGTAAATTCCGAGACGTCTTTGACGGGCACGCCAGATTCGCGCAGCAATTTCGCGGTGCCGCCGGTGGAAAGAATTTCGATTTTGAGCGCGGCTAAACGTTTTGCGAAATCGAGAACGCCGGACTTGTCGAAAACACTGATGAGTGCGCGTTGCACTGCGGCCATGCGAAATCCTCCGAAGGAAATGAGAACGAACAGTGTAGCGGGAGACTGGAAAAGTGGCCAGCTACCAATGGCTGAAAAACGAGCCGACAGATGGGAGTGGTTTATTCGTGGTATGCGGGAATTCAACCACACAATTCAAAAATTGGAACCACCGAAGGGCAGACTGGCGCAGGGACACTTCTCCGTAGATTTGGAGCCTTTACATACTTCAGCTACGCATTCATGGATTAGACGGCGGCGGCGGCGTTAGACAACAAAAATAAGTCGCGTGTTCTCAACTGTTGCGACGCATTGTTGGCGTTTCGTGAATTGGAAACGCGTATGCATCTATCCTCAGAGCCTGCGAGCGGGGTGTGCGCGGAGTCGGTGGGTAGTCGGTTCCGGAACGGTCACCTTTCGACTGCTACAAAATCTGGAAGTTAGTTTTTTGTGTTGGCTGACGCTTAGCAGGGAATTTCCAGAGCGTGAATTCGGTCAAGTCAGTCAGAGCGCCTCAAGAAGTTGCGCTGGCTGCGTGGGTGGGGTGCGTCTGGAGGCAGACGCAGCGCAAGGCCACGCGGGAATTCAATGAGAAAGAAAATTTACGGAATGGGAGAAAGCACGAATGAAAATCAAGCTAGCAGGGGTGTGGCTCGGATTGGGACTCGCGGCGATAGCATCGCTGGCGCCAGCTAGTTTCGCGCAATACGTACGTACCGACCTGGCGTCAAATGTATCGGGAGCGGCGCCTTCAACCGACGAGCAGCACCTGATTAATTCTTGGGGACTGACGGCACTGCCGGGAACGCCATTCTGGTTGAGCGACAACGGTTCCGGGTTTTCAACGCTCTACACGGGCACGGGGCAACAGGCCCTATTGTTCGTGAGCGTGCCGGCTGCACCAAGCAGCGGTGCAAACGCCGTGGGTACGCCGACGGGGACGGTGGGAAACATTAGCCCGAACGCGACAGATTTTGTGGTCACCGAAAATGGAAAATCCGCGAAATCGCTTTTTATTTTTGCCACGATGGACGGAACCATCAGCGCGTGGAACCCGAGTGTGGACGGTGTTGTACCGGATCCAGCAACACACACTGCGTCCAGCCACACCACGATCATGGCGGACCGTTCGAAGGCAGGGTCCACCTACACAGGGCTTGCGATCGCGGCCAACGACAAAGGCGAATTTTTCCTGTTCGCCACCGACGGCGGACCGAATCGCGCCGTGGACATATTCAACAGCAATTTTCAATATGTGCGTTCGTTCAGCGATCCGGCGATTCCCCGCGATTTCACGACGTACGGAATTCAAGCGATTAATGGCCAGCTTTGGGTGACGTTTACGCCGCTCAACAAAGCTCTCGGTGGGTTTGTCGACGTGTTTTCAACGGATGGAACATTGCTCCGCCATAACGCGCTGCACGGCCCCCTCCATTCGCCGTGGGGAATTGCATTGGCGCCGGCGGACTTTGGTCCGATGAGCGGCGCGATTTTGATCAGCAACAACACCGTGAAAGGCCAAATTCTCGCGTTCAATCCGGAGAGCGGACAATTCCTTGGCGAGTTGCGCGACGCCAACGGGAATGCAATCGAAGTGGATAATATCTGGGCGTTGCAGTTCGGTCAGGACGGAGGACCGAATGGCGTGCACAACCAGTTGTTCTTCACCGGCGGACCGAACGGTTATGCGGACGGAGTCTTTGGAATGATCACGCTCGGAAAATAAGAAGGATATCGCGGTAGACAAATCGGAGCCGCCACCGCGCGAAAGCAGGCAGCCGGCTTTCGATTTTATTGATCGTCGGGGAAGCGCCTCGGCATTCCGCAGACCAGAGATCCGTCGGGTGAACTTTCGACGGTGGATTACATAAAAGCCCGTATTGTTCAAATCTCGCGAAACAACTATACGTTACGCGGTGCCTGAGGGGGCGGGTGGGCAGGACAACCCCTTGACCGTGTCCGACTGCGACACCGGACGCGCCCACCCGCTTCATTTTTCCTCACTAAAATGTGGTCCGCGACGAGCAACCGGGCCGACCGCCTCAGTGTCTGCACGTGTGTGGCAAGGAGAACTCAATGAGCAAACCCGACCTTCCTCTCCTGTTCGGAATCATCCTGTTGTTGGTGCTGCTGCCGATGCTTTCTTTCGGTCCGGGTGATCGAGCCGTTGCACAAGGCGAATTCCCCGATCCGGCGAACGAACATTCTTGCCCGAGCCGGACAGGTGCGGGCGGAGGAGCCGAAGCCATTCCTGCGTTCGTAGGACCAGGCAATGACGGGTTCAGCCCCAATCAGAGTTTGTGCCTGCCACAGCTCGCTCCGGTTCCGACCGGCTCCAGCCCCGAGGCGTTCATTGTTGGCGGCGCGGAACCTGGCATCCGCGTCGATTCACAGGGCACTGTTTACGTGGAATCAATTCGTGGCGTGCCGGGCGGAATCGACCTCTGGCGATGGAATCAATCGATTGATGGTGCGCCAAATTCCAATGCAACGCTGCCGTTTAAATACGAAGGGCAACCGGACAATTGTGGCGTCTTCGGGTTGACCGGCGGCGGTTGTGTGAACAACGTGGGAAGTCCCACGAATTTGGGCGTGGCGCCGGGGGGCGGAGACGCGGACATCGCCGTGAACGGGCCGGACCCGAATAATTCCGCGATTCCAAATGTGGCGATGACCAGCTTGACGCTCGCGCCGGGCGTTACGGCGACGAATTCCCGGAATCGCGGCGATACGTTTTTCACTCCGCCCAACGTGGCTGCGGCCCTGGTGCCGGGCGACGACCGCATGTGGAACGACGCATTCTCCGATCCTTCGACCGTGTACATGAGCTACCACGATTTAGCTACGTTCAATATTGAAGTACAGAGATCGAATAATGGCGGATTGACGTACACAGCTGGAGCCGGCGAGGCCATTGATTCAGCCACACTTCCCGCGGCGGGAAGCCTCATTCCGACGAACACCGCCAATACCGCGGCGCAACTGAAAGTGGACAAGAGCTCGTGCCCGAGCAAGGGCAATCTTTACGCCGCGTTTGTTGCGCCGGATAGCACGACGGAGAATGCAAACAGCGGTCCGCAGCGCACCGTCTACGTCGGTGTCTCGACAGACGCGGGCCTTGGAACATCTTTTTTCAATTTCACGGATCACAAGGTATTCACGAGTCCGGCGGGTTCGCTGGGAGCAACGCATGGCTTAGCGAATATTTTCCCGGCACTCGCCGTGGACAATTTCGGAAATGTCTACACAGTCTGGTCGGACAGCCAGAATATTTTTCTGTCGTCATCCAGCGATTTGGGAACGACGTGGACGGCCCCGGTGCGGGTGAATAGCGACGGAACAGTTGGAAAGGCGAACGTGTTTCCGTGGGTTGCTGCGGATGCTAACGGACACGTCGTGGTGACCTGGTTGGGGTCGAGCATCGCCGGAAATTCCAATGACCTGGCCACGATGCAAGCGGCCTGCGCGGATGGTACGACGAATTGCTGGGCGCAGTGGAACGTCTATGCCGCGGAAACCGTGAATGGCCACGACGCCTTGCCCGCCTTTGCACAACACGTCGCCAGCGACCATATCATTCACTCCGGAACGATCTGCACAAATGGAACGGGTTGCTCCGGCGGCGATAGCCGGAGTCTTGCCGATTTCTTTCAAGTAGCTCTCGATACGCAGCACCGCATCAATATCACGTTTGCCGACGATCATCTGGCGAGTCCGCTTTGTTCACAACAGAGCCCTGGCCATTGCGCCAACAACGATCCCCAGACGTTCCGCGTGGCGGTGCCGTACTTTACATATCAGTTGAAGCCGAATAAGAAGGTTCTTACGACGGGCGTGTGCGCGAAGCCCGGCTTGTGACACTGTGACACGCGCCAAAAAATCAGCAGTGGAGCGCGGCCCAGATTTTTGCCAGATGGTGGTCGTCATGTTCGGCCACGAAATAGAGATGATCGACTAGGCGAAGCGGCTGCTGCAAACGGGGATGCAACAACGTTTGAGAAAACACGGCGTGCTCCAACGCGTCCAGTTTTTTTGCCAAAGCCGTGCGGGCAATTCGAAATTCCTTAAGTAGTTCGGTGATGTTCTTAGCGTTGTGATTTGCTTCGTGCGTTTTACGGTTTTGCAGGTCGGCCGCAGTGAGCTGCGGCTTAGCTTCGATGAAGTCGTCGACGCGAGTGCTCCAGAGCGATTCCAGATCCAACAAATGGCCGACCTGTTCCTGAATGGTCCACTTTTCGTCGCGCCGCGCCACCAGACGGTCTCGCGGGACACCGTTCAACATTTCTTCTACGCGGGCGGGTGTGCCGCGAAGCCGGACACGGAGATTGGGATAGAGTTCAGCGGGAAAATTAAATTCGAATTTCCGCTCAAACCACTGGCCTGTGTTAGGCATGAGGATGTCGTCGCGCATGAGCAAGAGTTTAACCAGCGCCGCCGCTTGACACAGGAAAACGCGGTGGGCGCACACGTAGGCTGGACGGACAAATTGGCCGCGTCAAAGCGAGAGCGCTAGCCTTCGCCGCCTTCTTCGCCGGGTTCGATGCCGCAGGCGTGCCACTCTTCGTCTTCGGCATGCGCGGCGCAAAACCAGCGCTCGCAATTTTCGCAGAAGAACGTAGCGGTCTCGTTGCAGGGTTCGTCCACAGGCGAAACGCCTTCACAAGCAGTCTGCGTCTCTTCCTCGCGAAGCGGTTCCCGTGCCGGTTGAGGTTTCATGCAACACCTCGTTGCCCGGATTGTACCCCTTGTACCAAATTTGAAAAGAGAAAATACAAACAAAACCGACGCCAGAGACGAGCTGGTCACACAATGCAACAAGGACGCAAAGCATGTCGAACCTGCCTTGTCCGAACATCGGCCCGAACCATTACACGGCCACGGGCAACGTCCATGGTTGGCTCATTCTTTCGTGCTCTTGCCAAAAGAACCAAGTGTATCTCCCTTTTTTCCAATCGTTTCCGCACTCTTTGCCCAAAATGCAGGGGCGTACCCCATTGTTTTTTTCCGGCGGCCCACGTTCGAGGGCTGCCAAGCCTCAACGTTTCGGCACAACACGACAGTTGGAGGGGGTGGCCACGGTATGTTAGGCTTTTGCTGCGAAAAAAGACCCGGCAAGGCGCCTCGCAAGTCCCAGCGTCGCGTTCGTTCTCTTCCTCCAGTTCACTTCTCACCCACGGAAGGGAAAGTTTCTTTGCAGGCCAAGCCGGCAACTTCCCAAGGAAACCGAAGATCGACATGGCAGGACAACCCGCAACCCAAAAAACCGAACAAGCGCCGGTGGAAATCAAACTGGCCCACTCGCCGGACTCCGACGACGCGTTCATGTTCTATGCGCTAGCCACGCACAAGGTGGCCACGCCCGGCTACAAATACACGCACGTTCTCAGCGATATTCAGACGCTGAACGAAGCCGCCCTGACCGAAACGTACGACGTGACGGCGGTGAGCTTTGCGGCGTACCCCTCGATTCGGGATAAGTACGTGCTCCTTGATTGCGGAGCGAGCTTCGGCGAGGGCTACGGGCCGATCGTGGTCTCGGCTAAGTCCATGAAGAAAGAAGACATTAAGGGCAAACGGATTGGCGTGCCCGGGCTCAAGACGACGGCGTATCTGTCGTTGAAATTGTACGAGCCGGATTTTGAAGCAGTGGTCATGCCGTTCGACAAGATCCTGGACGCGGTGCAGAACGAAATGGTGGAAGCGGGCTTGTTGATACACGAAGGGCAGCTGCTTTATCCGCAACTGCGTATGCATAAGGTCTTGGATTTGGGCGTGTGGTGGCAGGAATTGACTGGCTTGCCGTTGCCATTAGGCGGCAATGCAGTGAAAAAGTCGCTCGGACCGGAAATGGGGCGACTCATTGCGAAGACGATTCGAGATAGCGTGAGTTATGGATTGGAGCATCGCGACGACGCGCTGAAATACGCGATGCAGTTTGCGCGCGACATGGAAACCGAGCTGGCGGACCAATTTGTCGGCATGTACGTCAACAAATGGACGCTCGGCTACGGCGAAAAAGGAAAGACCGCCGTAACGGAGCTGATCGAGCGTGGAACAAAGGCGGGATTGCTGCCTGCCCCCGCAAAAGTCGAGTTTCTCGTATAGCGATAAGCTTCTTCTTTTCATATAGATAACACCCCGTACCAAAAACTTCTAAAGCTTTCTCTCGCGCGGCCGATAGACCTTGTGGGCTACTGTCGAGGTCACATGGCGCTAATCGGGCTGGTAAATTTAGCTGAACGGCTATTCATCCAAACGCAGGGAAATCCAAGCGAGGATTCGGGGCTGACGACCGAATCGCCGAAAGGTAATGCGTCGGAAGCGACGCAACACAACATTGCTGGTCGAGCGCGGGTGTTTACAGACGACCGTGCTTCTTGACGCGGCGTTTTTAATCCCTTACTGTTTTTTCGCCACCATGAAAAACGCCCGCTTTTTCCGTTTGAGCAGTTCCCTGTTTGCATTGTTTTTTTCCTTTGCCGTTTCCACCCTTGGACAGAATGCCGCAGAGTACCGCGAACGCGCAGACACGGAGAAGTCCTGGCCGAAGCAGGCGGTGCGCGCAGCGCATGGAATGGTTGCGACAGATGAAGAACTTGGCTCGCGCGCGGGCGTGGAAGTTTTGCAAAAAGGCGGCAATGCCGTGGACGCAGCCGTGGCGACGGCTTTTGCGCTCGCTGTCGTGGAACCGGCGGCGGGAAATATTGGCGGCGGCGGATTCATGCTGGTGCGTCTTGCTAACGGCAAAACGACATTCTTCGATTACCGGGAAGTGGCGCCAGGCCGCGCAACGCGGGAAATGTATATCGGCGCCGACGGAAAACTCGATCCGGAAGCTTCGACGATCGGTTACAAATCGGTAGCAGTCCCTGGAACGGTCGCAGGGCTGGAACTCGCGCTGAAAACGTACGGCACGATGAAATTGGCGGACGTGTTGGCGCCAGCGATCCGGCTGGCGGAACAAGGTTTCCCGATCAGTCCGAAACTTGCGAAGGAGTTTGCAGAAGAACGAAGAGACTTGCAGCGGTTTTCGATTTCGCGTCGGATTTTTTTGAAAGATGGAGCGATGTACCACGAAGGCGAGACGCTGCAGCAGCCGGAACTGGCGGCGACGCTGAAGCGCATCGCGAAGAATGGCGCGGCGGATTTTTATCGCGGCGAAACGGCGCGAATGATTGCGGATGACATGGCACGACTGGGCGGGCTGATTACGATGGAGGATCTGGCGAGCTACCAGCCAAAGGTTCGCGAGGCTTTGCACGCACACTACGAGCTGGACGGCCATAAATGGGATGTACTGGCTGCGCCGCCGCCGAGTTCGGGCGGAGTAGCTGTGATTGAGGCGCTGAACATGCTGGATGGCGTGCGCTTGAAGGGCTGGGACGACGCGGCTAGCGTGCACCTGATGGCGGAAGTGATGCGTCGGGTCTTTGCGGATCGCGCGGCGTATCTGGCCGATCCAGATTTCGCAAAAGTCCCTGTAGATGGATTAACAAGCCCGTGCTACGCAAAGGAAATTCGCGCGACGATTAATCCGACACAGGCGACTTCGAGCAAAGACATTGGCGCGGGGCAACCGCACGTTTGCGGAACGGAAGCCAGTATCGCGGTACCGCAGGAGGTCAGCGCGAATGACGGGCCGCATACGACACATTTTTCTGTTGTGGATGCGGCGGGAAACGCGGTGGCGAGTACGTTTACGCTGAATGACAGCTACGGCTCGCATGTCACTTCGAGTGCAGGATTTTTGTTGAACGATGAGATGGACGACTTTACGACGCAGCCCGGCGTGCCAAACGCGTTGTTCGGCTTGATTCAGTCTGATGCAAACGCGATTGCGCCGGGGCACCGGCCGTTGAGTTCGATGACGCCGACAATTCTGGTGCGCGACGGGAAATTGAGTTTTGTGACCGGATCGCCGGGCGGGCCAAGAATTATTTCGGCGGTGTTATTGTCCATCGTCAATTGGATGCGGCTTGGAATGGAAGCGCAGGCCGCAATCAACGCGCCGCGATTCCATCACCAGTGGTTCCCGGATCGCATTGTGATGGAGAATCAAATTTCGCCGCAGGTGCAGAACGCATTGAACGCCATGGGGCATACGACGAGAAGAATCGGGCATATCGGCCTTGTAAATGCCATCGGAATCGACGTTACAACTGGGGAACGTCTGGGTGCGGCGGACCCCCGCGACGAGGGTTCAGCCGTGGGATACTAGGGGCCTGCAACTACTAAGGATGACCGGGCTCGAGGCATGCAAAGAATCCTATCCACTTATCTGTCCGTTTCGCGCAAATTGACGCCGGAATTTCTCGCTCAGGTTGCGGAGAACGGTTTCACGGCTCTGGAGATATTTTGCTCGCGCGCGCATTTCGACTACGGCTCCAAGCCGGATATTCAAGCGCTAAAAGGGATGCTCGAGCATCAGAAACTGGAATTGGTATCGCTCCATGCGCCGACGAGCAAAGATGCGAGCGCAATGCGCGAGAGCGGCATTCCACTTTCGGTGTGTGAAGTGGAACGCGTGCGACGCATTGAAGCAATGGACGAGTTCAAGCGGGCAATTGACGTTGCCGAAGAGCTTCCATTTCCACGCATGGTCCTACACATGGGCGGTTCGCGCGAGACAGCGGACCCGCGGAAGCGCGATGCAGCGTTCAGCACGCTGGAGCATCTGGTGCTGCACGCAAAGCACGTCGGCGTAACGCTTTGTGTGGAGAACACGCTGAGCGAACTGAGCCAGCCGGCGTATTTGCGCGCGTTTGTGGATGAAACGCGGTTGACCGGTTTGCGTTTTAATTTTGATATCGGCCATGCGTTTTTGGGCGACGGCGAAGAAGCAGAACGGATCGCAAAGGCATTCGAGCCAATGCGGGAACTAGTCGCGAGCATACACTTGCACGACAATCACGGCGAAAAAGACGAGCACTTGCCGCCCTATGACGGCTCAATCGATTGGGAGAACGCAATTTCCGTCTTGAATACGGCACCAGAAAAGAATCTGCCAATCACGCTAGAACTGAAAGAGAAGACGGGTGCTGACGCGCCCGGGATGACGGAACAGCTCGCCGCTGCGCGAATGGCAATGGAGCGCTTCGAAAAAGCGTGGGGCTAGCAGGACGGCGCAAGTCTTCAAACTCGAATAGATGTAGGCGAAGTAAAAGGGCCGAGTAGAGACTCGGCCCTTTTTTATTGAACGACAATTTCGCGATTCGACGCAGATTCTACGAGCCCGTGTAAGTTGCGTGAACGTAGCCGCCGGTGTGAATGTTGTAGACTAAATACCAGCGGGGATGATCGGGGTCGTCATAGACCGTGAAGTCGTCGCCACAATCCCAACACCAGTCAGCGGCGAGATCCCAGTCCCAATCAGCGATCTGGAAATAGAAACCGCCGGGAAACCAGAAGCGGTGGCGGTCGCGGTCAAAGCGCTCGACACGATAGCGATACGACGGGCCGGTATGTTCAAAGTGGCCGTGCTCGAAGGGGCGCGATACGACATAACGCTTGTCGTCCGGCCGGTCGTGGCCGTACCAGTGATCGTTGCTGACGTGCGGCACGGAATTAACGCGCTTGTCGTGGCGTTCTTCTTCGGGCCGCGCATTTCGTTCACGCTGCGGCGGTGGTCCTTGTGGAATGCGGCCTTGGTTGGCGCGTGGCCCGTCCTTATGGTCGTCGTGACGTTCTTCTTTGCGGTCTTCCGGGCGCTGCGCGAAGGCGGGCACGACGAGCAGGAATCCCAGGGTGATGGGCAGTGCGACACGGAGCTTCATCATTTCCTCTCTCTGCTACCTAGAGTCAGCGGAGCTCGCAATGCGAGCCGCGAAGGTGAGCAACCGCTCGAAATCGTCAACTGAAAATGGGACGTGATTAGGTGTGGATTGGGGTACGGGCCCGGCTGGAGCCTGCTTCGACCATATTGACTATAATTTTGACTATAGTCTATACCTTTGACCAGAGAGACTGCCGTGAATGAAGTTTCCATATCTTAAGGCAAAGTGCCTGGCCCTGCTGGAGCAGGTCCGCAAGACGAAGCAGCCGCTGCAGGTAGTACGCCATGGAAAGCCAGTCGTCGAGATTGTGCCTGCGACTGAAAAGATCGACCGCTTGGAATGGATTGGTTCCATGAAGGATTCAGTGGACATTCTTGGAGACATCATTTCACCAGCGACAGATGAAGATGATTGGGAGGTACTGCGCGATTGAGACTGCTTCTCGACACGCACATCTGGTTGTGGCTGATTTCCGATCCGGCAAAAATTGGGAAAAATGCGTTGCGGGAATTGACGGCACCGCAAAACGAGATTTGGATTTCTCCGATCAGCCCATGGGAAGCGTGGACGCTCCAATCGAAGGGACGAGTCCGTCTCAGTGGAGAACCGGAGGAGTGGCTAGCTCGGGCGACACGTTCGACGAGAATCGCGCCGCTGACGCACGAGATCGCGGCGGCAGCAGCGCTGTTATCGATGCATCGAGACCCGGCGGATCGGTTTATTGCTGCAACGGGGCAAGTCCTGGGACTCACACTCGTCACCGCTGACGAAAAACTGCTCGGGCTCGGCGCTATGCAAACCCTCGCTAATCGATAATCTGCTCTTAAAAACCAGAGGGACGTTGTTCGGCGACGGCGAAGGCGCGTTCGAGGGCGATGCCTGCGGTGCAGAGGGTGCCTTCCTCGAAGAGGCGGCCGATGAGCGTGACGCCGTGCGGTACGCGGCGTGGCGGATTGAATTTTGGCAACGGGGTTTTGGGATCGGGCGCCCAATCGCTGCGGGCCTCGGACACGTTGACGAAACCGGCGCGCAGGGTGAGCGACGGCTGGCCCGTGAAATTGGTGATGGTGAGCATTTCGTCGCGGAGCGAAGGGACGAGCAACAAATCCACCTCGGAAAAGATGCGGGCCATTTCTTCAGCGACTTTGCGGCGGAAGCGGTCGGTCTGCACGAAATCGACGGCGGAAAGAAACCGCGATTGGCGGAAGAGATTCGGCCAGGCGTCGGGCACTTGCGCTTTGAGTTCACGCAAGCCGCCCTTGAGCGTAAGTTCTTCGAATGCGGCGGCGCCTTCGGCGAAAAGAATGAGTTGCAGCGAATCGTATGGCCAATCGGGGAGCGAAACTTCAACCGGCGTCATGCCGAGTTTTTTGACGGTTTCCAAAGCGGCGCGGTCGACGTCAGTTGCAGGCGGTTCTTTCATCCATTGCGGAAAAAAACCGACGCGCAAATTCTTGATGGGCGCGTTTGCGTCGAAGTCTAGTTTGCTTGGGACGCAGGAGAGATCGCCTGCGTCGGGGCCGGAGATTGCTCGGAGCACGAGGATCGCATCTTCGACGGAGCGCGTCATCGGGCCGAGTTTGTCGAGCGACCAGCAGAGCGTCATGGCGCCGGTACGCGGAACGCGGCCGAACGTGGGGCGCAAACCGGTTAGACCACAGCGCATCGAAGGGCTGACGATGCTGCCGCCGGTTTCGCTGCCAATGGAAAAGCCGACGAGACCCGCGGCAGTCGCTGCACCTGGACCGGCGCTCGAGCCGGACGCGCCTTCTTCGAGCAGCCAGGGATTCATCGTTTGGCCGCCGAACCAGATGTCGTTCAGAGCGAGCGCGCCGAGGCTGAGTTTGGCGAGGAGCACAGCGCCTGCTTCGTGCAAACGCTTGACGACGGCGGCATCGGCGTTGGGAATGCGATCGCGAAATGGTTCGGCGCCGTAGGTGGTGCGAATGCCCGCAGTGTCGAGCAAGTCTTTTCCGCCCCAGGGAATGCCGTGGAGCGGCCCGCGATATTTTCCGGCGGCGATTTCGGCGTCGGCTCGTTTGGCTTGCGCGAGAGCGAGATCTTTTGTGAGCGTGATGATGCAGCGGAGCTTGGGGTCGAAGCGTTCGATGCGTTTCAGATAAATTTGCGTGAGGCGCTCCGACGTGAGTTTGCGCTGTTCGATCCAACGGGAGAGTTTGGTGAGTGGCGCGAAGGCGATGTCGTCTTCTTTTTCAAGGAGCGGGCCAGGATCGGTCTTTGAGCGGACAAATGTTTCGTGTGCGGGTCCGGTTGGTTTGCCTGGAAGGATCGGATTCCATTGCGAGTAGGGAGCAACCGCTGATTCGATGGCAACTTTTCGCGGGCCGACGCGGCGTTCGTAGACAGCCGCGAGATTTGAACGCCAGGAGTCTGCGGCTACCGTTCGTTCGCTAGGCGTCAATTCAAATTGCACAAGTTTCTCCGCTTCGGTGAATGTGTTCGCGGAAACCGGAGGCCCGACAGCAGGACCCGCGCCGAAGGCGGGCGGCGCGCCAGCGGTAGGCGCCGTCGGTTCTTGCGCAGGGATTGGCGTTTCGCCCTTTGGGAGCGCGGCCGCGCCGATCAGGCCGATGGATGTAGCTGCGATAAAATCTCTGCGTGATTGCGATGAGTGCGACATGGTTCCCCCGGGGCGGACATTGTAGCCCAAGCGCTACGAGATTCGAGTGTCGGCGGTACTCGGTGCCTTACAATACCCACGTCGCGGCAGCCGAGAACTTCTCTATGACTGGCAGGCACCTCGTCGAATATTTCTGCGAGCTGAATCTCGCGATAGCGATGCTGGCCTTATTCTATTGGTCCCGCGATTTGGCAGCTCGATACAATGCTTGGACGCCCAGACTTCGCAGCAGGTCAAAAATTCTTTCCCCTCCGCCGAATCAGACGATCCTTGAGCGGAACATAAGGGTGATTATGATTCTGAGATAAGAATCGTCGCCATGGTCGTCCTGTTGACGACGATTTGGGCCGCAATCTTTTACAAATAGTCTTCTCCTGAGATGCCTCGCTGCTCGCCGCGACTCATTCTTTTCTCTGATAAACTGATGGATTGAAATAACAGCAGAGAAACGGGCTATGACGACAATCACGATTGAGCAGGCGGGAAAATACGACGGGCAGGAAGTGACGATCAAGGGCTGGCTCTACAATTTGCGCGAGTCCGGCAAGCTGATCTTTCCGATTTTTCGCGACGGCACGGGAATTATCCAGGGCGTGTGTGCGCTGAAGGAAAGTCCGGAGGCGTTCGAGGCGCTGAAGGGGCTGACGCAGGAATCGAGCGTCATAGCGACGGGAACGATTCGCGCAGAGCAACGCGCGCCCGGCGGATTTGAAATGGGCGTCAGCAAAATCCAGATTGTTCAGAAAGTGCCGGAGAGCACACCGTTTCCGATTCAGCTGAAAGAGCATGGTGTCGATTTCCTGCTGGACCACCGGCATTTGTGGATGCGCACACCGCGGCAGGCGGCGATTTTGCGTATTCGCGCGGAAGCGATTCGTTCGGCGCGCGAATATATGGATTCGCAGGGCTACACGCTGACGGACGCGCCGATGTTTACGCCGGCGGCGTGCGAAGGGACGTCGACACTTTTTGAAGTGAACTACATCGACGACCAGAAGGCGTACCTGACACAGAGCGGCCAGCTTTATATCGAGGCGACGGCGATGGCGCTGGGCAAGGTGTACACGTTTGGGCCGACGTTTCGCGCGGAGAAATCGAAAACGCGGCGGCACCTGACCGAATTCTGGATGCTTGAGCCGGAAGCGGCGTACGCGGAATTGCCGGACATGATGAACCTCGGCGAAGGACTGGTTAGCGCGATCGCGCAGGGCGTGGTGAAAAACAAGTCACGCGAACTGGAAGTGCTGAAGCGCGACTTGGCGAAGCTAGAAAACATCAAGCCGCCCTTCCCGCGCATTTCGTACGAAGACGCGATCGATGTGCTGGTGAAGGCCGGTAACCCCGCGAAGTTCGGCGACGATTTTGGCGGCGACGAAGAGACATTGATTTCCAGGAACTTCGACAAGCCGGTGATGATTCACCGCTACCCGAGCGCGATCAAGGCGTTTTACATGCAGCCCGACCCCGAGCGGCCGGATTTGGCGCTGGCGTTCGACATGATTGCGCCGGAGGGCTACGGCGAAATCATCGGCGGCAGCCAGCGTATCCACGACTACGATTTGTTGGTTAAACGATTGAAAGAGCACAACTTACCGGAGCAGTCCTTCCAGTGGTACCTTGACCTCCGGCGGTACGGGAGCGTGCCCCACGCCGGCTTTGGACTGGGCTTGGAGCGCACCGTGGCGTGGATTTGCGGAACCGAGCACATTCGCGAAGTAATCCCCTTCCCGCGCATGATTTACAGGGTCTATCCTTAGGCCGGAGCGCGGTGTATCCTTAAGGTTCTACGGAAGTTAGGAGTGGCGGGCCGGGGATTTGCCTTGGGCGCGGGTAGCGCTTCGGGTGGCTCCGCAACGGGCCTTGCCGCCGAATCTGGAAAGCAAAATGTCTCAAAAAGTGCGAATCATTGGTGTGCCCATGGACCTCGGCCAGAGCCGCCGCGGTGTGGACATGGGGCCGTCGGCGTTGCGCGGAGCGGGGCTGCAGGCGGCGATTAAGAAGCTGGGACATACCGTCGAAGACATCGGCAACCTAGAGGTCAAGCAGCCGGAAGAGATGCCGGTAGGCGAAAAGCGCGCAAAATATCTGCAGGAAATCGCGGAAACCTGCCAGGACATTTCGAAGACGGTGGAGAAGTCACTTACGGAAGGATTTTTGCCGCTGGTGCTGGGCGGCGACCATTCGATCGCGGCGGGCGTGGCAGCCGGAGTTGCTGGACACTTTCGCAAAGAGAAAAAGGAAATTGGTTACATCTGGCTGGATGCGCACGGCGATATGAATACGCCGGAGTCTTCGCCGTCGGGCAACGTGCACGGCATGCCGCTCGCGGCCATCATGGGTTATGGCGCGGACGAGCTTGTGAATCTCGGCGGGTTCAAACCGAAGGCCGAGCCGGGAAATATTGTGATTGTCGGGGCGCGGGATCTGGATGGGCAAGAACGCAAAATCGTGAAGAAGTCTGGGGTGCACGTGTTCACAATGCGCGATATTGACGAGCGCGGCATGCGCGACGTCATGAGCGAAGCGCTAAAATACGCCATGGACGACGCTGCAGGCGTCGCCGTCAGCCTGGACATGGATTTCGTCGACCCAACCGACGCGCCCGGAGTCGGCACACCGGTTCGCGGCGGCGTCACCTACCGCGAGGCGCATCTCGCAATGGAAATGATTGCCGACACCGAAGCAATGGCATCGCTCGAAGTGGTGGAGATTAATCCGATTCTCGATGAACACAACCGTACGGCTTTGCTTGGCGTGGAGTTGGTGCTCTCAGCTCTTGGCCAGAAAATTCTCTGAGTGAATGACTCCGTTGAGGTGACGCACGGGGCGAGCATGTGACTCTTCGGGCGATTCCTGCATCTGTGGCGGAATAGGTTTGGCATCCTTACCAGACCGCGGTACCGTATTCCCGTCGAGGAAAAGAGGGCACTTCCCATGAACAAGCTCGTTTCCCGCCTGATGGCGTTCTTAATGGCACTTCTACTTTTGCCGTTGCCGGGCCTGGCGACATGCGGCGGCGGGGGCGGCGGAGGCATGGGCGGGATGCGCGGGCCAGGTGGCGGTGCCGGAGCAGACGCACAGGTATATCAAGTGCCCTGGAAAGTCGTGAAGCCGGAAGAGGCGCTTCCAGCGGGCAGTCTTGCACTTTATTGGTTCCCTTCTTCTGTGGAGGAATTCAAGAATTCCAGTTTGCGCAATTCGCGCTCGCTCTCGCTACTCGCCGCGCAGTGCGTGAACATGATCGTTTCCGACACGCAAGCGCCAACGATGCAAAAACTTGTCGGCGAAGAAAAGCTCCCCGTGGCGGTGCTCGCTAGCAGCGACGGAACGGCGATTGGAAAAGCGCAAAACGTCAAAGGCTTCCTCAAGGTCGACCAGGTGGAAAAGCTGGTCGAATCGGAAATGAAGCAGCGCGAAGAAACCATCAAGCAGCAGATGAAAGAGGCCAAGGAAAAAGCAAAAGCCGGCGACAAAGAGGGAGCGATTCCACTCTTCAAATCCGTGATGGAGCAGAAGTGCCTCTTCCCAGGCAAAGCCAAAGACGCTTCGAAGGAACTGAAAAAACTCGGCGTAGAAGTGGGACAGGTTTTTGACGCGCCGGTGATGGATCCCGCGCAAAGCGCAAAAATCGAAGCGGTGATGAAGCGCGGCCTGCGTGCCGAAATGGACGAAAAGTACGAAGCGGCCGAGAAGCTTTACTCGCAGGCTCGCGCGATGGACCCGGCCGATCCTGCGCCGCTGCGTTACCTGGGCGAACTCTATCGCCATCATCTCGGCGATTGGGACAAAGCGCGCTCAAACTTCGATGCGATTCTTGCGATGCAGGCGGATCCTCTCTCGCGTGCCGTCGCGATGCACGGGCTTGGCAAAATGACAATCCACGAAGGCGACTTCCAAAAAGGTCTGCACCTGATGGAAGCGTCGGTCAAGGAATATCCGCTCGCACTCGCCTACCGCAATCTTGCGGTCTATTGGAACTCCGAGGGCGACAAAACAAAGGCCGACGAATATACGCGGGAGGCGACCAAGATCGACCCGACCGATCCCTACAACCTGATTTTTGCCGCGGCGTTTCTTGCGGGCAACGGGCACGGCGACGAAGCGTTGAAGATTGCCAGAGACAACGAAGCGCTGCTACCAGCCTCCTACAATTTGGCTGCGATCTATGCGCAAGTAGGTCAAAAGCAAAAAGCACTCGACCTGCTCAAGCGGCATTTCTTCCGGTACGAACGCTACGAAACGGTCCGCACCAAAGAAATGATGGAAGCGCGCGTGGATGAGGTCTTCACGAGCCTGCGCGAAGATAAGGATTTCCTCGCACTCACCGGCGGCGCCGATGGGAGGCTGCCAATGCCCAAAGCGAAAATGGCGACCGGCACGCCATCCATGAACTGAACCTGTCCGGGCAGACAGGCACAGTTCGTCTTGGAAACAAGCCGCGGATACCCGCTTCTGACGCAGTGGCTTTTCTGGAAAAATACTCTTCGTGGCTCTAGAGAAGAAAATCCTGCGCGTAGGTGTTCTATTCGGCGGACGAAGCGGCGAACACGAAGTCTCGCTGGCCTCCGCTGCATCCGTGATTCGTGGTCTCGACCCTGACAAATACGAAGCCGTGCCAATCGGCATTTCGAAGGAAGGCCATTGGCTCATCGGCAGCGCCGCCCAGAAATTGCTGCCGGAAGTTTTGCGGGCAGGCCAGCGCATCGTCATGGCAGCAGATCCTACCGACGCCGCAATTATCCCGCTCGACCGCAGCGGTGGTGGCCAGCGCATCGACGTCGTTTTTCCGGTCATGCACGGCACTTACGGCGAAGACGGCACGATTCAAGGCTTGCTGGACCTGGCAGGGTTGCCATTCGTCGGCGCGGGCGTTCTTGGCTCGGCCATCGGCATGGACAAGGACGTTTCGAAGCGCCTCCTCCAAGCCGCGAAAATTCCCGTAGTGCCCTGGATTACGGTTTATCGCACCGACTGGGAACGCGATCCCAAAGCGATCCAGAAGGAAATCGAGAGGAAATTCAAGTACCCGGTTTTTGTTAAACCCGCGGCGCTTGGTTCATCCGTCGGTATGACCAAAGTTCATTCCCGCGCTGAACTCGCCCCGGCGCTGAATCTTGCCTCGGAATTCGCGATGAAGATTCTCGTGGAGAAATCCGTTAACGCCCGTGAAATTGAAGTCTCCGTGCTGGGCAATCACGATCCGAAAGCTTCCGTTCCCGGCGAAATCGTGCCGCACCGCGAATTTTACGATTACACCGCGAAGTATCTGGAAGAAGGCACACAGCTTTTGATCCCTGCAAAACTCGAAACGTCGCAGGTCAAGAAAATCCAGAAGTACGCCATCAACGCATTCCGCACGCTCGAACTCTCGGGAATGGCGCGCGTCGACTTCTTCCTCGAGAAAAAGGGCGGGAAGTTGTACTTGAACGAAGTGAACACGATTCCAGGCTTCACCTCCATCAGCATGTATCCAAAACTTTGGGAAGCAAGCGGAATTCCCTTCCGTGAACTGATTGACAAGCTGATTGAACTCGCGATGGAAATTCACCGCGAAAAAGCCCGCACTAAATATCAGATTGAACTGCCCGCCGGCGCTGGTGGCGCGCTCGAAGCATAGTGCCCAGATAAATTGAGACGGATTCATCGGAGGCGCTAACTTCATTTCTTCTCATCGGGAAACTTTGTTACGCTTTTTGGTGTCTAACCGAGTAGCTGGAGACTTCGCATGACACTGCTTGACCCACCTGCCGAGCCGCAGGGTAAGTCACATGCCGGAAAATTCACGCTGATCGCGGTTGTCTTGGCCGCCATCATCGGTGGCTGGTTTCTGTTCCGCTACTATCCGGAAAAACGTGCTGTAGATCATTTTTTTGATGCGCTCGTCGCGGGAGACACCAACCGCGCTTACCAACTATGGAAGCCCAGTCCAAGCTACCGGATTGGAGACTTCCTGGCCGACTGGGGCCCCGAAGGATATTACGGCCCGGTGAGGAGTTACGAAGTTATGCGCGCCAGGCAATGCAAGCGCTCCAATGGAGTGACCGTCAGTGTAGCCGTCAGTCCGTTTTCGCCAATGCCGGGAATGAACGACCAGGAAAAAAGCCGGCGCACGAAAGTCATCCCCCTCTTTGTAGATGCGACGAAAGCGATGAGTTTTTTTTCGTGCCCCGACGATGAATAGATACGATTAACGCGCCAAATCGTCTAGCGCATGAGTCAATTCCTGCGGACTGACGCTTGCCGTTCCCAATTTTCCGACCACAACTCCCGCCGCCGTATTGGCCAACACTGCTGCATCGGTCAACGACGCGCCTGCCGCCACGGCGGCCGCCAGCACACTCAACACGGTGTCACCCGCGCCGGTAACATCGAATACTTGGCGGCCCGTTGCGCCGCGCTCGATTCCCACTTGACCCACACGAGCATAAGTCACTTCAAAACTTGTCGCAGGAATCGTCAGATGCTTCGGCAAGGCCTCTTCAAAAACGCTCATTCCCTTTTCGCCGCGCGTGATCACCACCGCGCCGCATCCGAAATGCGCCAGTAGTTTTCGGCCAGCGTCTTCGACCGATTTTTCATCCGTTAACGAACTCGTGATAAAAAAACCCGCTTCCTTTGCATTGCATACAATCGCTCGCGCGCCGCGATAAGCATACAGGCGCGAAGTTTTGGGCTTCACAAACACTGGCAGCTTCAGTTTGTGACATGCGCTCAGCACCCGATCGGCTAAATCATCGTTGACGAGCCCTTTGTCGTAATCGGAAAGCACCAATGCGTCGAGCTTCTTCGCAGCCGTAAAAAGGCCGCGCAGCAGCCTTTCTTCTGTCGCCTTTGTAAGCGGTTCGCGCCGCTCATGATCGATCCGGACGATCTGCTGGTGTCGCGCAATGACCCGCGTCTTAACCGTCGTCACGCGCGAAGGGTCGGCAAGGACGCCTTTGTCGCCAATGTGCGCCGTCCGCAGACACGCGCGCAAGGCAACTCC
This sequence comes from Candidatus Dormiibacterota bacterium, assembly GCA_035577625.1. Lineage (GTDB taxonomy): Bacteria > Acidobacteriota > Terriglobia > Acidiferrales > UBA7541 > Acidiferrum. Next base: position 11,009 of record DATLVG010000028.1, on the reverse strand, counting down.
CGGTTCATCGTCGCTCTTGCCGCTCGCGCCGACCACGCCGAACATTTCCACGTGTGCGCCCAGCGCCGCAATATTCACCGCGACATTTCCCGCCCCGCCCAGGCATTCGCTCTGCTCGACAAAATCCACGATGGGCACGGCCGCCTCCGGCGACAGCCGCGAGGCAGTTCCCCACAAATAGCGGTCCAGCATCAGGTCGCCGAGCACACCGATGCGCTTGCCCGCAATGCGCGGAATCAACCGTTTGAGATTTGCGATGGAAGCAGGATTCGACCGGGCCATGGCACGCAGCCGCGCGATGTCACTCAGGCGCGATTTGCGCCTCCTCGGCAAGCATCACGGGAATATCGTCGCGAATCGGATAGACGCGCCGGCACGATTCACACTTCAAACCGCTTTTGTCCGATTGCAGACAGACCCGTGCCTTGCACACCGGACAACGCAGAATATCGAGCAGCTCTTGCGGAATGGCCATGGATCTCTCGAAAGAAATATCGCTGACTGCTTCGAATGTAGCAGACGCGTCCTTCACCGGCAACCCGCACCGGCAATCGGCGTCAGAGTCGTTTTGCTTCGCGGAACTCACGCACTACGGCACGGACGTCTCGCTGGCCGGCGTCCACTGCCGCATTCATCCCACGCATCTCTTCGGCAGAAATTTTTCCCGCAAGGTCGGCAAGAGCCGCGCGCAATGTGGGATTTTCTTCCAAAGCTTTGCGGCGCACGATTGGTACCGCGTCATACGGCGGAAAATAGTGCCGGTCGTCGCGCAAGGGAACAAGATGCAGCGTGGCGATCAAGCCGTCCGTTGAATTGCCGGCCACGATGTCCGCTTGATGCTGCGTCAGCGCGCGATAAAGAAGCCCGAGATCCATCACGCGCGGCGTCTCCGCAAATTTCAGCCCGTAGGTTTTGCTCCAGCCCAGGTAACCGTCGGGACGCTCCAGGAATTCGTAGCCGACAGCAGCATGCCATTGCGGCGCAATCGGCTCAAGGTCCGACATATTTTTTAGATGCAATCGGCCCGCATCGTCCGACCGTACCACCATCGCAAACGTATTTTCAAAACCCAGCGGTTCGGTTACCTCCAGCCCGAAGCGCTGCGCATACTGTTGCTTCACCCGCTCGTAGATCATCTGAGCATCGCCTTTGGGCGATTCTCCCAGCACTGCCGTCAGCGCCGTTCCCGTGTATTCCACGTACAAGTCCAAATCTCCGGCGAGCATCGCTTTGTGAATCAAAAGCGTTCCGCCGAGATTCGTCTTCCGTTCGACTGGAATGCCGGTGCGTTGCTCGATGTGCTGCGCCAGCAATTCCGCCAGCACCACTTGTTCCGTAAAGAATTTCGAGCCGATTACCAGCTTCTTCTTCGGTCCTTTCCTACACGCAGATAAAAGCCCCGTGGCAACAACGAGCGAAATCGTCACGGCAACCCATCGCCGCACGCTAAACCACCTTCAACTTTCGTTCGAGCAAACCAAGCGCCGCATCCGCAGCCAACGCCAGCAATGCCGCAGGAATCGCTCCGGCAAGAATCACCGCATCGCTCACCATCGCCACGCCGCGAAAAATAAATGTCCCCAGTCCACCCGCGCCAATCGCCGCCGCAATCGTCGCGACGCCGATGGTAATTACCGTCGCCGTTCGAACGCCCGCCAAAACAACGCTGAGTCCCAGCGGAAATCTCACCTTCACCAGAATCTGCGAATCCGTCATGCCCATCGCTTCCGCCGCTTCCAGTACCGCTGGATCAAGATTCGTAAGCCCCACCACCGTATTCCTCAAAATTGGCAACAGTGCATATAAAACGAGCGCGACAATCGCCGTGCGTGTGCCGATTCCACCAAGGAATGGCAACGGAATCAGGAATCCAAATAGCGCCAGACTCGGTATCGTCTGCAGTACCGAAGCAAATCCTAGAGCCATTGCGCGCAAACGGATACGCCTTACAAGAATCATTCCGAGCGGCACGCCGATCGCAATCGCGATAGCCATCGATACGACGACCAGAAACACGTGAGCCAGCGTTGCCTGTAAAATTTCCGCGCGATGGCTCGCAAAAAAATCCAACAGGTTCATGCTCGCACCTCATTCGGCATCGCAAACGAGGCCGCAAACGCCCGCACTTCCGGATGCTCCACCCGCAGAAACTCCTCGCGTCGTGCGTCGGCAACCATCTTCCCCCCCGACAGCAAAACGATTCTCGAACCTACCCGCATGGCCTCGCGCAAATCGTGAGTCACAAATAGAATTGTTTTCCCAAGCCGCCGGGCCAAATCCGCAAATTCATTCTGCAACTCCGCGCGGGTGACTGGGTCCAGTGCTCCAAAAGGTTCGTCCATTAACAAAATCTCGGGATCCACCGCCAATGCCCGCGCCACGCCGACTCGCTGTCTCTGTCCACCGGAAAGCTCGCGCGGTTTGCGGCCCCCATACTCGCCCAGCTCGAGCCCGACCAGCTTCATCATTTCCGCGACGCGGGCCTCAATTCGGTCCCGCCCCCAGCCCTCCAGACCCGGCACCAGCCCGATGTTTTCGGCGACCGTATAGTGCGGAAATAGCCCGCCCTCCTGAATCACGTATCCGATGCCGCGCCGCAATCGAATCGGATCCATCAGGTCGTTCGGCTGTCCGTTGACAAAAATTTCGCCCGCGCTTGGCTTCAATAATCGATTTACTAGCTTGAGTAAAGTCGTTTTCCCGCTTCCGCTTCGGCCCAAGAGTGCCACCGTCTCGCCTCGGCGGATTTGCAATGTAATGTCGGAGAGAATCGGCGTCGCAGGGTGATTGGGCGCACAGTATTTAACCCCGTGAAACCCGAGAGTAATCTCGCTGTGGTCTTCTGCTTTCGCATTCATTTCGATTGACACCCTGGCGGCGGAGAGTGACCATCGTAGCGTAGGTAAGCCCTCTCTGCGTCTGATTTTCGGCGCATCTTTCTCCCGTCTACTGCATCCAACCGGAGGGGTAAAACTATGGCAGCGCCCGCCGCAGTTCGCATCCGTCATGAGCTTCAAACCCGGCTGGTCCGTTCGCGCGCTCGCACGGACGAGATTTTTTCGCTCATCCGCGAAGAAGCCTTATACGACCGCCCAATTGCCGAACGACATCGCCTGATTTTTTACCTCGGCCATGTCGAAGCCTTCGACTGGAATCTGCTCGGCCGCCGCGCTTTCGGTTTGCGCTCTTTCCGCCCTGCCTTCGATCAATTATTCGCGTTTGGCATCGATCCTGTCGGCGGCGGCCTTCCGACGGACGGCCCGCTCGACTGGCCGACGCGCCGCGAAATCAATCTCTACAATCAGCGCCTTCGCGAAGAACTGGACAGCGCAATCGACGCCGCGCTCGAGCACCCCAGTGAAGGACATCCCCAACTTTTGGAGATGCTCGAAACGGCGATTGAACATCGCCTCATGCACGCGGAAACGCTTGCGTACTTGCTCCACCGCGTTCCCTACGACAGCAAGGTCGCAAAGTCCGTAACCCTCCGCACGCATGGCAGGCCGCTCAAGCCGGACCTCGTCGAAATTCCGGAAGGCGAAGCCACGCTTGGCCTCAGCACAGCGGACCAGGAGACATTTGGATGGGACAACGAGCGCGGCGAGTGCGTTGTCAGCGTTCCCACTTTTGCCATCGAACGCCACAACGTCACCAACGCCGATTTTCTGCGCTTCGTGCAGGCCGGAGGCTATCAGCATCGCGCGCTTTGGACCGACGACGGTTGGGCCTGGAAAGAATCTTCGCGCATCGAACATCCCGTCTTCTGGATTCGCAACGGCAACATGTGGATGGCGCGTACGATGTTCGAGGAAATTCGCCTCCCGCTCGATTGGCCCGTTTACGTCAGCCACGCCGAAGCGACCGCCTACGCCAACTGGCTCGGCCGCCGGCTGCCAAACGAGGAACAGTTTCACCGCGCCGCTTACGGCAGTTCACAGCACGCCACCGAACGTCAGTATCCCTGGGGCAACGACGAGCCCTCAGCAAAACAAGGAAACTTCGATTTCACGAATTGGGATCCCGTTCCCATCGGTTCGCATCCGGCGGGCGCAAGCGCCTTCGGCGTACACGACCTCGTCGGCAACGGTTGGGAATGGACGCGCACCATCTTCGGTCCGCTTCCCGGCTTTTCCGCCATGCCGTTTTACCCTGGCTACTCTGCGAATTTCTTCGACGGCGAGCACTTCGTCATGAAGGGCGGCTCGCCGCGCACCGCCGCGAGCATGCTTCGCCGCTCCTTCCGCAATTGGTTCCAGCCACACTATCCGTACGTTTACGCAACTTTCCGTTGCGTCGAGGACTGACGGAGCCTAGCCCCGGGAGTAACGATGCCGACTCAACCCCTTCTGAAGCCGGTCGTGTCGCCGCTGTCTACGGAGTTTGCGGCCGACGTGCGCGCGGGCCTCACCAAATCCGGCCAGCGCGAAGTTCTTTCCAAATATCTTTACGACGAAGTTGGCTCCGCGCTTTTCGAAGCCATCTGCCTTTTGCCGGAGTACGGCCTCACCCGCGCCGACACACGCTTGCTCCGGCGCTACGCCGGCGAAATGGTCGCACGCATACCTCTTCCGACGCACGTGGCCGAACTCGGCAGCGGCAGCGGCAAAAAAACCCGCTGGATTCTCGAAGCCGTCGCGCGCCTCCAGCCCACTTTTTATTACCCAATCGAAATTTCCCCCGCCGCACTCGCCGCTTGCGAAAAAGAACTCGGCCAGATCGATCTCGTCCACATTGTCGGTTTCGAAAAACCTTATCTCGAAGGCCTTCGCGCCGTCGTCAATCGCCGCGAACCGGGCGATTCTGTCTGCGTTCTTTTCCTGGGCAGCACCATTGGCAATTTCGATCGCCCCGCCGGCGACGACTTTCTTCGGCAGGTGCGTTCTATTCTCGCGCCGGGCGATTCGCTCCTCATCGGCACCGACCTCGAAAAAGACATCTCCACACAACTGCTCGCGTACGACGATCCCGCCGGCGTCACTGCCGCGTTCAACATGAACGTCCTCGCACGCATCAATCGCGAACTCGGCGCGGATTTCGATCTCAAGCAATTCGCTCACGAAGCCCGCTGGAACGCGGAAGAACGTCGCATCGAAATGCATCTTCGCTCGCTGCGCCGCCAGCGCATTAGCGTTCCCGGCGCCAATCTGCGCATCGGCGTCGAATCCGGCGAAACCATCTGGACGGAGAGTTCTCACAAGTACGCCGCGTCCGAGCCAATCGCTATGGCTGCGCGCACCGGCTTCCACTGCGAAGCGCAATGGATCGACGAGGAATGGCCCTTCGCGCAAAATCTCTGGATCGTGGAATAAAACTAGAACGACTCGATTCGCCATACAAGGCGCGCGGAAAATACTTTCTCTGTACTCATCTTCCATCGCGCCAAAATCTGACACCCCTGGTACACGCGTTCGAATCCGCCTTCCGATTCCGAAACTGTCTCAATCGGCGCAATCCAGTAATCCTCTGTTCCCGGCGCATGCAGCGTGATCCGCACGCGCTGCCATCCGTCTTCCATTCGCAAGATCGGCCCGGGCAATATTCCGCTCATGCGCAGAGGCTGTGGCCCCTCCGCCGTTTCAAAAAAACGGTCCGCATCATTTGGCGCCAGCAAATTAATCACAGATTCAATTCCAATCATCACTGCCCGTTCCAGCGGCTCCTTCAACTTAATCCCAATCTCGCATGCCACCTCGCAGCCGTTTGGCGCCGGCCCAAACGTAAATCGCTTCGTCAACGAAAATGGCACGTCGCCCTCTTTCGTCGGCAACATCGCCTCCCGCACGATCTCAGCTTCCTGCGGCCCGGAACTCTTCACCGCGTACTCGCCTGCCGCAAATCCCACATCCTCCTGCAATTGCAACGACACGTATTGTTCGTGCGCGCGCTTTGGTGAAAAAATAAGTGCGCGAAAGGCGTTCCGCGCCCATCGGTCATACCGCAAATATTTTTCTAACCCTTGCTCTTTCACTCGCGTCTGTTCGTGAATGGAGGCTACCACTCCGCTCGGCGAATTCGTCGAGTCCAGAAGTCGCGAGTGATAAGCCTCTTGCCGCCGCTGCATCGAATTGACCAACGTCGCCGCAACCGGGCGAAAATCCACCATCGGCAGCGTCGCTCCATCCGACGGCTTCAGCAACGCCTGGCATTCCGGCGAAGTAAACAACAATTCATTCGCGCCGTCCGCGTCGTAGTCGAGCAGTTCTACTCGCGAGAGCAATCCACCCGGCACTTGCCGATCCGCCAACCATTCCGCGCGGATCAAATTTTTCCAAAGCGCTGTGCGCAAGTGCGGCGCATACAATCCGCCAAAAACGCCATGCCAGAACGCGTCGTTGCACTGCCCTCGCATCAACAAATCCCGCGCTTCTGCCAGCTCTTCCGTCTGCTTGCTCGCAATCTTTCGTACCGGCATTGCCGCCACGCGTGTCGCCGCCCGCAGCATCTTCTTGTGCAGCAGATTGGCCTCGGCGTACTTTCGAAAAAATCCGCGCCACGATCCGCCATGCAAAAACCCCGCCACTTCCGGCCGGCCGGAAAACTCTTGCTGCACTGCGTTATACCGTCGCCGCACCGGCGTCGGGAACGCCCATTCCGTCATCTCCGCATACGACGCTGTCGGCAAGTCCGCGCGGCCCAGCGGCGTGTGCGATTCCGTATACTCTCCCGGCGGCGTCAAACTCAGCCAATCCAGATTTGCTTCCAATGCCTCGAAGAAATTCTCCAGCCACCGATCGTCATAGCAATGCTTGAATGTACCCGGCCAAACGCCAAACTTCTCCATGTCGTCGCCCATCGCCGCGACGCCCTCCGGATGAATCGCCGCCGATTCCCGCAGAAACTTCATTGCGTCCTCGACCGTACCGAACGGCAAAAGATAGCGAAGCGCCTTCAATCCAGGAAAAAGCCTCACACATTTTCCGCGGTCTTCCGCCACATAAGCGCCGAACAATTCGTGCGGCTCAAATCCCGCCGACAAAAAGTGATAGTCATCCACCAGCGAATAGCTGACCTGGGCCGCCGCCAGCGCCGATGGCATTTGCGGTTCCCACACCCGCTCGGCCAGCCACGCCCCGCTCGGCCGTTTGCCAAAATGTTTTTCCAAATAGCCCGCAAGCCGGGTCACCTGCTCGACTTGATCCTCGGTAGGAATTACCGCCAGGATCGGCTCGTAAAATCCGCCGCCGATCATTTCCACCTGTCCGCGCCGTACAAGCGCGCGCAGCTCCGCGAAATATTCCGGGTGATTTCTCTCGATCCATGTCAGCAACGGTCCGGAATAATGCAGACCCACGCGAATCGCCGGATGTTTCTCCAGCATTCGCACGAAAGGAGAATATGCGTTCTGATAGCACTTCTCGATGACGTCTTCGAAGTTACCGACCGGCTGGTGCGCGTGAATCAGCAGTGAGAGATGGAATTTTGGCGGCACTGGGGACGCTTCTTACTCCTCAGTTCATCATAACCTGCCAGCAGGTCCATTTGCCGTCACAAACCGCTATGTTTCGCCGCCCAATCGCAGATCAGTTGCAGCACTTCAGCCGAAATCGTCTCTTCGATCGCGCCATACTCGGCAGGAGTTCCCGATTCCGCATGCTGCAGCAAATGATTCAAGTCTGGCATTTCCTTTACGGTGGCTTCTTTGTCGCCTGCCTCTTCCAGCGCCTTCTCTATCAACGGCAGATTTTCCGCTGCCGATACCTGTAGATCCTTGCTTCCATTCAACACGAGCGCCGGGCATTTTACCTTCTTCAACGCCGGCAGCGGATCGTAATCCAGAAAATACCGGAACCACGGCGAACTCAGCATGTGAATCTGCGCCTGCACCGAAGCTGGCATCGAACCTTCCGCCATTCCCGACGAAATCACCATCGCATCTAATTTCTTTTCGAGCACAGCCGCATCGTGCTCTTCGCGAACCATCGCATAGGCTTTGCGATCCACATCCAGGCTCTGCGCAACCTGTGCGATCGGCATTCCTGCAGCCTCAGCGATCGCTCTGGACTGCGCCAGCATCGTGTTCTCCCCTGTTTGCGCCGGAGCTGCGAGCAGAACGATCCAAGCAACCGCTTCTTTTCCCGCAAGTATTGGCGCGATAAGTCCGCCTTCGCTGTGCCCGACCACCCCAACTTTCTCTCGTACAATTTCCTTTCGCCCCTTCAAAAATCCAAGCGCCGCTTCCGCGTCCACTGCAAAATCTTCCGTCGTTGCTGCAGAAAAATCACCCGTCGATTTCCCAATGCCTCGCTTGTCGTAACGCAACACGGCAATTCCCTTCCGCGCCAGCGCATCCGCAAGAACAAGAAACGGCCGGTGCCCCGCCAGGAATTCATCGCGATTCTGCGGTCCCGATCCCGCCACGAGCAATGCCGCCGGGAACGGCCCAGTTCCCGCCGGAATCGTCAGCGTCCCGGCCAGAGTTGCGGTTCCTGCCGCATTCTGGAAATTGACCTCTTCCTCTTTATACGGGTATGGCTTCGCCGGATTTTGCGGACGCCGCAGTGCCAGCACTTCGTCCGACCGTTTGAACTCCAGCGCAACGGTGTCCTGGTTCTGACTCCATTTTCCTGCTATTGCGTTGTGCGCCGCGTTCATCGTTCCTTCGTAAACTCCCGCGACCATCGCAATTTCAAAATGCACCGCGTCGTTCTTATCGCTCAGTTTGGACATCGGCAAGCCGTTCGCGCCCTGGTCCAGACTGTCCAGCGTGCCGCTCAATTTCTTTTCTTCGTCGTGAGTAACATGCAGCTGCAGGCGATACCGCATATTTCCATTCTGAAATGCCCCCTGCCACGTTCCTTCGAACTGCGAAATCGCATCCACCGGCTTCTTCCCCGCTGCATTCCCGCTCCGCCGGTGAAATACCAGCGGGAAGGTTTGCCCCGCCTGCTTCCACTCTCCGGTCATCGACCGTCCATCCGCCCCCAACTTCCCTTCGAATGACGCTCCAACCGATGCAATCTCGAACCGTACCGTTCCCTGCGCCTGGCTGACCGCACTCGCTTCCATCCCGTACACCGACTGCTCCGGGCTGTCCAAACGCGCGCGCAAGTCGCCGCCTCTTTCGCCGCTCACGTGGAGCACCAGCTTCATTCGCGCCTCGCCCACCGCGAGTTCACCTTCCCACTCGCCCTGGACGCCGGTCGGACGCATGGTCACCTGCGATGGCACACCGGGAGTTACCCGCTTCGGCGCCGTTTGCGCGCCTACCATCGCGCCCCCCGCTAACACCACCGCACTGCCCCAAATTGCCGGCCAAATGTGCATGCTCAAACGATTCCCCTCTGGTTCGATCCCATCTCCCCGTATTTCGTCGCCTCGGCTCCATTACTTTTCCTCAGCAGAGTTCCTTCACATCGCATTGACACCGTCGTCTCCGTATGAAAGTCTACACGCCGAACGCATGAGAGTTTCGGCAAAAGGCGAGTACGCAACGCGAGCGGTTCTCCATCTCGCCATGCTGCATCCCGGCGTCGTCACTATTCACGAGATCGCGGCGCGCAATCGCATCCCCGTCAAATACCTCGAACAGATTCTCCTTGAGCTTCGTCGCGCAGGCCTCATCGCCAGTCGCCGCGGCGTCCACGGTGGTTACAAGCTCACCCGCCACCCATCTGAAGTTTCCGTCGGTGATGTCTTGCGTATCGCTGACCACCGCGTCACCGATTCTTCCTGCGGCCAGTGTGATTCGGAACGCGGATACGTCTGCGCCGATTCCGACAACTGCGGCTTGAAACAGGTTTGGAGCGATGCCCAGCTCGCCGTCGAGAAGATTCTGTTCGAAACCACTTTCGCTGACGTGTGCGCTCGCTCGTGCTGCACATCGCTTCCACGCTCACAGGGTCGTGTCTACGAATTGCAGGTCTGACCGCCTCCCGCAAAAAAAAGGGCGCTCAAGCCTGAACTTGAGCGCCGCCAATCTCTTCAATCAACTCTCTGTAAATCCTACTTCTTGGCGTAATAGTCCGTATTGCCCGCCGCATACGCTTGCCACTTCTCCGGCAAATCTTCCATCGCGAAGATCGCCGTCACCGGGCAGACTGGCACGCAAGCGCCGCAGTCAATACACTCCGTCGGATTGATATACAGCTGCGTCACGCTCTCGTGCCCTGCCTCATCCTTGCGAGGGTGGATGCAGTCCACCGGGCAAACGTCCACGCACGCAGTGTCTTTCGTGCCGATGCAGGGCTCGGCAATCACGTAAGCCATTCACGCTTCTCCATTGCTCGGAACAGCGGCCGGAGGCTCTCGTACACTCCTCATTCCGGCGATCCACGCTGTGCTCTATTTGGCTTTTTGGCCAGCGAACAATATCATTTGATTGTACGCGGCGGGCTTGCGATTCTCAACTGACCGACCCGATGAGGGCCGGTCATCCTCAAGGAGCATCGCGACCGGAGGATCTCGGCACCGACCATCTATTCCGCGCTCACGAATATCGGAAACTTAAAATGCTCGACACCAAAGGCAATCGCATCACCTACTTCGGCCACAGCACATTTTCGCTCATCACCGCTTCGGACGAAGTCGCCCTCATCGACCCTTGGGTGGCCACCAATCCTTTCTGCCCGCCGACCCTGAAAACCATCTCCCGCCTTGACACCATTTTTCTTTCTCATGCCCACTCCGACCACTTTGGCGATCTTTTCGCCCTCGCAAAGCAGCACCATCCCAAAATCGTCGCCATCTTCGAGACCTGCCTCTATATCGCGGAAAAAGGCTTCGAAAAGGAAATATGCCCGATGGGAAAAGGCGGTACCCAAACCGTCGGAGCATTCCAGGTCACCTTGACACACGCCTTCCATTCGAATTCCATCGACGAAAACGGCGTTCGAATCTACGGCGGCGAACCGGCCGGCCTCATCATTCGAATGCCCGGCGGCTTCACGGTCTATCACGCCGGCGACACCGCCGTCTTCGGCGACATGAAACTCATCGGCGAACTCTACCAACCCGACCTCGCCATGCTCCCCATCGGCGACCTTTTCACCATGGGCCCGCGCGAGGCCGCC
>DATLVG010000027.1:0-30650 GCA_035577625.1 Candidatus Dormiibacterota bacterium | reverse complement strand
GATGCTGGACGCGATGCTGGATATGGCCGGCGAGCACGGCGCGGTGGAATGCATCATGGCCATGAGCCACCGAGGGCGCTTGAATGTGATGGTGCACACGGCGTGCAAGACGCCGCATGAAGTTGTGGCGGGATTTGAAGATGTGGATCCGCGCAGCGTTCTGGGTGCGGGCGATGTGAAGTATCACGTCGGTGCGACGGGCATTTATAAAACGACTGTTGGGAAAGAGATTGAGATTCATCTTGTTTCGAATCCCAGCCATCTCGAAGCGGTGGACCCGGTGGCAATGGGGCGCGTGCGGGCGAAACTGACGCGCTTCGAGGGCGGTTTTGGCCGCGATGTGACGAATCGAGTTGTGCCGATCATCATGCATGGCGACGCCGCGTTTGCCGGACAGGGAATCTGGGCGGAGACGATGAATCTGGCCGATCTGGATGCGTATACGGTCGGCGGCAGCATTCACATCATTGTGAATAACTTAATTGGATTTACGACGCGGCCGATTCAGGAGCACTCTTCGCGCTTTGCGGCGGACTTAGCAAAACGGCAGAACATTCCGATTTTTCACGTGAATGCGGAAGATCCGGACGCCGTGGTGCGAGTGGGACGCATGGCGGCGGAATACCGCGCGACGTTTGGCAGCGATGTTGTGGTGGATTTGATTGGTTACCGCCGGCACGGGCATAGCGAAGTGGACGATCCAACCATTACGCAGCCGCTTCTGTACGAACGCATCAAGAATCACCCACAGCTTTGGAAGATTTATGGCGAACGGACGGGAATCGACGCGACGGCGACGCTTGCAGCGGTGCGTGCGGAGTATGAAACCGAGCAAGCGAAAGCCGGGCAGCTCAAGAAAATTCCACATTTGAGGCAATTGCCGAAATACTGGTCGGCGTTTCATCGCGGCGCGTTCAAGCCGGAATATGAGGTTGAGACAGGACTTTCGCTGGAGAAATTGGCCGAAATTACCGACGCGCTGGTGAGAGTACCGGCTGGTTTCCACACACACGCAAAAATCGTGAAGTTGCTGGAACAGCGTTCGGAGATGGGACACGGCAAGCGCGCGGTGGACTATGGATTTGCCGAAGCGCTGGCGTTCGGATCGCTTTTGCACGAAGGAAGGCCGCTGCGGCTAACGGGACAAGATTCACAGCGCGGAACGTTCAATCAGCGCCACGCGGTGCTGATCGATACGGTGAATGAGTGGGAGCACGTACCGCTCGCCGCAATTGCGAAGTCGGCGCCAGGCACACCGTTCTGCGAGATTCATAATTCGTCGCTTTCGGAAGCGGGCTGTTTGGGATTTGAATACGGTTTCAGCCGTGATTTTCCCGAGGCGCTCGTTTTGTGGGAAGCGCAGTTCGGCGATTTTGCGAACGGCGCGCAGGTGATTATCGATCAATTTATTAGCGCAGGCGAGGACAAGTGGGACTTGCCTGCGGGCATTGTGCTGCTGCTGCCGCATGGTTACGAAGGACAGGGGCCGGAGCATTCGAGCGCGCGGCTGGAACGTTACCTGCAGCTCGCGGCGGAAGAAAACATTCAAGTGTGCCAACCGTCGACGGCGGCACAGTATTTCCACATGTTGCGGAGACAAGCGCGGCGGCCGTGGCGCAAGCCGCTCGTCGTGTTCACGCCTAAAAGCATGCTGCGGCACCCGGATGCCAGTTCGCCGATTGAAGAATTTACACACCCGAAGTTTTTACAGATGGTTCCCGATCGCGAAGTGACCGACGCGAAGCGGATTCTGATTGCGAGCGGTAAAGTGGGCCATGAGTTGACGGCCGAGCGGCGCCGTCGCAAAGACGCAAACACAGCGATCCTGTTCCTTGACCAGTTGTATCCGTTGCCGCGGCCGGAAATTAATGCGGCGTTGGATGCGCATCCGAACGCGCGCGAAATCATATGGGTACAGGAAGAGCCGCGCAACATGGGGGCGTTCTCCTACGTGATGCCGCGATTATCACAAATCGCCCATGCGCGGGGACTGAGCATACGCTCGGTAAAGCGGTCGGCCAGCGCGAGTCCGGCGACCGGTTCGGCCAAAGCGCACGAGCTGGAGCAGAAAACGCTGCTTTCACTGGCATTTACGACCGCCGCGGCACATTAATCCAAGGAAACAAAAGAACGATTGAGTGCCGCGCGGCGAGCGAGCGTGGCAATTTGTTCATCATCCATTCACATTGATGTAAATCCGTTGTTATCGAAGGTTTGTAATACTTCCCCTGTGTTAAAGAACGTTCATGGCACGACCGGAAATCCAACTGCCTACCGGAACTCTCATGCCTGGGATACACTGACGCCAAGCCGGCAGGCGGTGCGCCCTGTTTCACTTCCGGGTGACCGCAAAGCGGTTCAAATGAAAAAAATTCTGATCATTGAAGACGACCGCGATATCGTCGAGCTTGTCCGCTATAACCTCGCGAACGAAGGGTTTCAAGTCAGTTCAGCGCACGACGGCGCGACTGGCTTGAGCACTTTGAAGAAAACGCCTCCCGATTTGCTGCTACTCGATCTAATGCTCCCGAAACTTACTGGCTTGGATATTTGCCGGGAAGTGCGGAAGGATGAGTCGCTGAATCGCTTGCCAATTCTGATGCTGACGGCGCGCGGAGAAGAAGCTGACCGCGTGGTGGGCCTTGAGATGGGCGCGGACGATTACGTGACGAAGCCTTTCAGTCCGCGCGAATTGATTGCGCGCGTAAAGGCACTGCTGCGTCGAGCTGAGCCGCCGGCGGATGCGCCGCGCACCATCGAGATCGGCAAGCTGGCGATCGATCCGGCGTCCTACCGCGTGAGCCATTCGGGCAAGCCGGTACCGCTAAGTACGTTAGAATTCCGGCTGCTGTATTATCTTGCTTCGCGTCCGAACCGTGTTTTCACGCGAGACCAGCTTCTGGATGCAGTCTGGGGCACCGATCGATTCGTTACACCGCGAAGCGTGGACGTCTATGTCCGCCGACTGCGCGAGAAGATCGAATCCGATCCGGAAAATCCCATTCACTTGAAGACGGTTCGCGGCGCGGGCTATTTGTTCGAAACCCGTGCGGCTTAATCTTTTCTGGAAACTCGCGCTCGCCTTTCTGACGCTACTGCTAGTGGCGTTGCTCGGCGCTGACTATTCGGCCGAACGGGCGCTCCGGCGCGACTACGAGCGAACGGGCCTCGAACAGCTCGAAGCGATCGCTCGCATCGGCCAAAGCCACGCGCCAGTTCTGTCAGAAGTTCCGCCCAGCAAAACTGAAGAAATTAACGAGCTTCGCACCTGGGTGAGTGAAATGGCTTCGAGCGGGGCGCGCATCACTGTTATCACCGCGCGAGGGCTTGTGCTTGCCGATTCGCAATCGGATCCGCAAACGATGGAAAACCACGCGGGCCGCCCAGAGCTGAAGGATGCGCTTGCGAATGGTAGCGGCCACTCTATTCGGCACAGCGTTACGATAAACCGCGATCTGCTTTACTACGCCGTGCGGCAGCCGACTGCGGCTGGTCAGCCAGTGTTGCTGCGATTCGCGCTGCCGCTTTCGACCGTTACTTCCGTGCTGATGCAATTCCGCGAGAGCCTGTGGCTGGCATCCCTTTTGATTTTGGCCGTGGTCGGCGGCGCGACGCTTCTGGTGTCGAGGAGATTCACGAATCGTGTGGACCGCCTGACGGCCTTCTCGAGAAGGGTGGCGGAAGGCGACTTTCACGCCGAGCCGAGTGGAAGTTCCGGTGACGCGCTCGACTCGCTTGGATCGTCGCTAAATCAGACGGCGGCACGCCTCGATCAGACCATTCGAACGTTGACGGAAGAACGAAATCTCTCGTCCGCGATTTTGGGAAGCATGGTGGAAGGTGTTGCGGTTGTAAACGCCTCGGAGCGAGTTCTATTCTCCAATCCAAGTTTTGCGTCCGTTCTTGGTTTAGGTTCACCGCCGCAACCGGGAAGCGGACTGGTGGAGGTCGTTCGCCAGACGGAATTGATCGAAGCCGTGCGCAAAGTCCTCGCGGGTGAGGCGCGAGTCGAATCGGAAATTGTAACGGGAACGCTGCGCCAGCATTTTTTTGCCGCCACGGTAGCGGCGGTTCGCACGACGCAAGCGAATGGCGCAGTGGTCGTTCTGCATGACATCACCGACCTGCGCAAGCTCGAACGGGTACGGCGCGATTTTGTGGCGAATGTATCGCACGAATTTCGCACGCCGTTGACCGCAATTCAGGGCTTCTCCGAAACGCTTCTTGGCGGTGCGATGAACGATCCGCAGAACCGGGATCGCTTCCTGGGAATTATTCTGGAGCACGCGCGGCGGCTGGCGCGCCTGACCGACGACTTGCTGATGCTTTCGAAAATGGATGCGGACCGTCTCGAGCTGGAACTGCGCCGGCTGCCCGTGGAACAACTCGTGGCAGGCTGCGTTGAAACGGCGCAGCCGCGGGCGGTCGAAAAAGATTTACGGCTCTCCGTGAACCTGGGCAAGAAGCTTCCCGACATCGCGGGCGACCGCCGGCGATTGACCGAGGTTTTGCAAAACCTGCTCGACAATGCGATTCAGTACACACCGGCTGGCGGTCAAATCATGGTCAGCGCGGAAAGGCATGACGGAGACGTGGTTTTCACGGTTTCCGACACCGGAATAGGCATTCCCCAAGCGGACCAGCCGCGAATCTTCGAGCGTTTCTACAGAGTGGATGTCGCGCGCTCGCGTGAGGTTGGTGGTACTGGCTTGGGGCTCTCTATCGCGAAACACTTGATGGAAGCGCACGGTGGACGGCTTTGGGTCGAAAGCGAAGTCGGCCAGGGCTCGCAATTCCACTTTTCCGTTCCCATTTTCGATTCGGAACGTTTATCAGGTCGCAATCGCGGCACGATTGGTCGCTGAATTATTGCCTCTCGTTCATCTCCGATTCAATTCTCTGTAACGAACGGCTCGCATGCTAGCGAGTATCTGGTGTAGCTCGACGCCGGATTGACGAGGAGAACTTGATGGCCGCTACTGCATCGCTGACCGAAGCTGTGCTGTACGACGCGCTGGTCAATTACCTGATTTCCATGGCACGCACCGTGGAAAGCGCCATGAACCGTGCGTTGGACGCGATTGTGAGCCTCGAAAGCCCTCGAACAGCGGCATTGCCCGGAGAAGTTTTCCTGCTTGAACCGCGCATCAACGAAATGGAAATCGTGATTGACGAGCATGCGGTACGCTTGCTGAGACGCGGGTCTTATTCGGAGGACGAACTGCGCATGATCGTATCTGCGCTGAAAATCACTAATGACCTCGAACGGATTGGAGATCTGGCTGTAAATCTTGCGCAGCGCACGATTACGCTGCGCGAAATGCCCGGGGCGCAGTTGCCGGACGAGTTGGCTCCAATGGCCGCCACAGTGCGCGCGATGGTCAGCAAAAGCCTGGGTGCACTGATCTTTCGAAATGCGGACATGGCGGTACTCGTTTTGGAGAGTGACGACGTCGTAGACAAGTATCGCGACACGATATTCGAGAAGCTGATGGAAAACATGACGCAACAAGCGTCGCTCGTTAGCTCAGGAATGCAGTTTGTGCTCGCCACACGACACCTCGAACGCATCGCGGATCACGCGACGAATATTGCCGAAGACATCATTTTCTGGGTGCGAGGCTTGGATGTCCGGCACGGACGTGGGTTGGCTGCTAGCTCCGCAGTGCAAACCGCCGATACTGACGAGGTCGTTCAGATTACCGACAATTCATATCCGCTTCATCCTGGCGTGAACGTTATCGAGGATTCTCAGTCAGCGTAAGCTTCAGTGTTATGCCCCACCTTGGGGACCGCCGCTCCCCTGGCAGCGGTCCCCATCTCCTCTCCTGGGCAGTCGCAGCCCGTAAACGATTGAATGTAAAGCGGTTAATTGATCGCGAGCGTGCTAAGTCGGCGAGTGGATTCACCCAACTATGAATGTTCTGTAACACGACTGTAACAACTTACGCCCACACTGAACCAGGTCAATTATCAAAATATCGTGTGTGGAGGCAGTTAATGAAACGACTTACAGGATTGCTCCTGGTCGTTCTAGCCCTCGGCGGAATGGTCATGGCGCAGAACGCTCTCCTGATTAACGGCGCGGGGGCTACCTTCCCCAATCCGATTTATTCAAAGTGGTTCGATGAATTCCACAAGGCCAACGGCAATATTCAGATTAACTACCAGTCGGTCGGTTCTGGAGCAGGAATTAAGCAGACAACGGATGGCACGGTCGATTTCGGCGCATCCGACGGCCCAATGACGGAGGAACAACTTAAGGCATACAGCGACAAGCACGGCAGCGGTATTCTGCACTTTCCGACGGTTCTCGGCGCCGTCGTTCCGACGTACAACATCGCTGGGGTGAGCACCAACCTCAACTTCACTCCTGAAGCGCTTGCGGGCATTTTCCTGGGCCGCATAACGAAATGGAATGATCCCGCAATCGCTGGGGCCAATAAGGGCGTGAGTCTGCCCGCAGAAGATATCGTCGTCGTCCACCGGGCGGACGGCAGCGGCACGAGCTACGTATTCACCGATTACCTCTCCAAAGTGAGTTCGGATTGGAAGGACAAAGTTGGCAAAGGCACGTCCGTGAACTGGCCCGTCGGGCTGGGCGGCAAGGGAAACGAAGGCGTAACTGGGTTGATCAAGCAGACGCCGAATTCAATCGGCTACGTCGAGCTGATTTACGCCGCGAAGAACAACATCGCTTACGGATCGGTGAAGAATGCCTCCGGAGCATTTGTGAAGGCCGATCTAGCCGGCGTGAGCGAAGCCGCCGCTGGTGCCGCGAAAGATATGCCGGACGACTTCCGGGTTTCCATCACCAACGCACCGGGCAAAAAGGCGTATCCAATCTCGAGCTTCACGTGGCTGTTGATTCCGGCGAAATTCCAGGATGCAGCGAAGCGCGATGCTATGAAAAACTTCCTGAAGTGGGCGATCACAGACGGCCAGAAATTTGCCGAAGATCTCGACTATGCCAAGCTCCCCAAGGAAGTCGTTGCGAAAGAGCTGAAGATAATTAGTTCGGTCCAATAAACGACCGTGGCAACCTCTACAACAACCGTGCCGGACGCGGGCCCTTCAACGGGCTCGCGTTCATTTCTTGCGCGGCTGAGCAGCGGCGATGAAATCGCGCGCATCATCACGTTTTTGTTTGCGGCGACGGTTGTCTTGATTACGTTATTGCTCGTGCTGCAACTCTGGCACGATTCCTCGTTGCCACGGCACAAATTTGGATTGAATTTCTTCGTAACTCGCGTCTGGGACCCGATTGCGGAAGAATTCGGCGCACTGCCGTTTATTTATGGAACTGTCGTGACAGCGACCGTGTCGCTTTTGATTGCGGTGCCGCTTGGTCTTGGTGCGGCGATATTTCTTGCGGAGTTGGCGCCCCAGAAAATTTCGGATACATTGCAATTCTTCATCGATTTACTCGCCGCCGTCCCCAGCGTGATTTACGGCCTGCTCGGCGTGTTCATCGTTATTCCGCTCATGCGCGAGTATCTTCAGCCCTTTTTGAAAAAAACTCTCGGATTTCTTCCGCTCTTCCAGGGACCGGCTTATGGGGTTGGGTTTTTTACCGCGGGAATTGTCCTGGCCATTATGGTCATCCCGTATATTATTTCCGTTTCGCGAGAAGTGCTGCTTTCCGTGCCGCGCGATCAACGCGAAGCGGCTCTTGCGCTGGGCTCGACGCGTTGGGAGTCTACTTGGAAAGTGGTTGTTCCCTTTGCCCGCACGGGGATCATGGGTTCCATTTTCCTGGCTCTCGCCCGCGCTCTCGGAGAAACGATGGCCGTGACGATGGTCATTGGCAATACTCCGACCATTAGCGCTTCACTATTCTCGCCCGGCTATTCAATCGCCGCGGTCATCGCCAACGAATTTACCGAGGCTACAGGCGAGGTTTACCTGCAGTCTCTCATCGAGCTGGGCCTCGTCCTGTTCTTGCTAACTTTCATCTTGAATGGCTTGGCGCGCTTGCTGCTCGTTGTCACGACGCAAAAGGGCAGCGGAATGGGGCACGTATGACCGCGCGTTTGCGCTGGCGGAAATTTGTCAGTGGCACTATGCTCACGTTGACGGGTGTTTGCGCCGCCGTAGCGGTCTCGGTTCTGTTTTTCATTCTCGGATACCTCGTCTACCATGGTGGTTCTTCCATCAATTGGAATTTCTTTACCAAGTTGCCGGCGCCTGTCGGTGAAAACGGCGGCGGCATGGCCAATGCGATAGTGGGCAGCGCCAAACTGCTGCTGCTCGCGTCCTTGTTCGGTGTGCCGGTCGGCTTCTTTGGCGGTATCTACCTTGCCGAATTCAGCAACTCTTCCATCGCATTTGTCGTGCGTTACGCGGCGGATCTCCTCAATGGCGTGCCGTCGATCGTTATTGGAATCTTCGCTTATGCGCTCGTTGTTCTTCCGTTCAAACATTTCTCCACGCTTGCAGGTGCGTTCGCTCTGGGCGTGATGATGATTCCAATTACGTTGCGCAGCACGGAAGAATTTCTACACGCCGTTCCACGGGCGCTTCGGGAAGGTTCCATGGCTCTTGGAGCGAGCAGGTGGCGGACGATTATGTCCGTGGTTGTGCCTGCAGCGTATCGCGGCATTATGACGGCGATCCTGCTGGCGCTGGCCCGCGTAGCTGGAGAGACCGCGCCACTTCTCTTCACAGCATTTGGCAATCGTTATTGGAGTCCCGGCGTGAGCCAGCCGACGGCATCGTTGCCAGTCATGATTTTTACCTACGCGATTTCGCCGTATGACGACTGGCACAGGCAAGCGTGGGCAGCCGGCCTCGTTCTGCTTGCGCTTATTCTGATCGTAAATATCTTTGCCCGGGCGATCCTGTCCCGCGGCGGGACGATTCTGAGGTAGCACTAATGCACGCATCCGTGAGGCAGGCCGTGTCTGTAAACATAAATCCAACCAGCGTAGCGCCGTCACGCGAATCCGCCGCAGCGGCGACCATGCGGATGAACATTAACAAGGTCAACTTCTTCTACGGTTCCAAGCAGACGCTCTTCGACATCAGCATGGGAGTAGCCGCCAGCAAAGTTACGGCCCTGATTGGCCCATCGGGCTGCGGAAAATCCACGCTTTTGCGCACCTTCAATCGCATGCATGAAACGGTGCGAGGCGCGAAGCTCGACGGCGAAATACTTCTCGACGGAAAAAACATTCTGGCACAGGACGTGACGCAGCTTCGCCGCCGCGTGGGAATGGTTTTTCAGCGTCCCAACCCATTCCCGAAATCGATTTTCGATAACGTCGCTTACGGGTTGCGGATCAATGGATCGAAATTGCCCGTCGCGGATGCGGTTGAGAAAAGCCTGCGCCACGCCGCGCTTTGGGATGAAGTGAAAGACCATCTGCACAAGTCGGCTTACGAACTGTCCGGCGGACAGCAGCAGCGGCTTTGTATTGCGAGAGGGCTGGCCGTCGAGCCGGAGGTTTTGCTTCTGGACGAACCGTGCTCGGCTCTGGATCCGATCAGTACGGCGAAAATCGAGGAACTGCTCGTTCAATTGAAAGACCTTTGCACGATTTGTATCGTCACGCATAACATGCAGCAGGCGGCGCGCGTTAGCGACTACACCGCGTTTCTGCTCATGGGGCAGCTTGTTGAGTTCAGTCCGACGCCGCAGATGTTCACAACACCGAGCGATCCGCGCACGGAGGCGTACATCACAGGCCGGTTTGGATGATTCTTCACACTGCAGATTACGTCGCGCAGGCTTTTCGAGTAACGGTGAGGTCGTAAATGGAACGCCACTTCGAACGGGATTTGAATGAGTTAAAAGAGCGCTTGCTCTGGATGGGCAGCCTGGCCGAGCGTGCGGTGCACCAGGCCGTTCATTCCGTTCTGGATTCGGACGAGCAGCTTGCCAAGCGCGTGCTCGACGAAGAAGATGCCATCAACGAATTGCAAATGGAGATTGACGATCGCGTTGTGCAGTTGCTGGCCCTGCACCAACTCATGGCCATGGATCTGCGCTTTGTCCTCGCCGTATCGCGCATCAACAACGACCTGGAACGCATCGGCGATCAGGCTGTGAACATCGCGCAGGGCTCGTTGCGCATCTTGCGGCATCCGCGCGTGAAACCGTATGTAGATTTGCCGCGCATGAGCGAAGTCGCCGAAGAGATGGTTCGCGACGCGCTGAACGCGGTCGTGCGCCGCGACGTCGAACTCGCGCGCAAAGTCCTTGCCAGCGACGACAAGGTGGACCACTATCGCGATCAAATTTTCCGTGAACTGCTCACTTACATGATGGGTGATTCGAGCGTTGTGTTTCCCGCGTTTGAATTAATCCTGGTCGCAAAAAATCTCGAACGCATTGGCGACCACGCTACGAACATCGCCGAAGACGTGATTTACCTCGTGCAAGGCGAAGATGTTCGCCACCCTACCGTCGACCGCCGTTGACGGTCACGGTCATGCTGTGCGGCGTTTCGACATCCACAACAACATTCCCGCGGCCAGCCCGCTCACGAGCGAAATGCAGCCGCCAATTATGCGATCCAAAGTTCGTGTGAACCGCGCCTCGATCCGTGAATCGCCGGACGGCACGGCGACGACCACTGCGTCGTATGACACGGTTCGCTGCAATGGGACGGCCTTGCCGTTAACACTCACTGCCCACGCCGGATACCGAAGCAGCTTGAGTCGAATTCGGGTTGGTGCTCCCAGCTTCACCGTGACGACGCGCTCTTCCGCTGTCCATCGGAGGATTCGAAATTCCGGCTTTTGCGCCGGTTCGCTCTCGCCTTTCTCTACGATCACTTTTGTCTCAGGTTGTTGTTGAGGAACGTCGGTATGGTCATCGCCGAGTGGATCGTATTCATCTGTGCCTTCGAAGCCGGCCTTGCCGTCCATCGCCTCTTTCAGCGCGTTGACGTCGTCTGTATCCCACCACGTGTGTTTCACCAGGTACGCGCCCGTCAGTGAAAGCGCCAGTAGCAACGCAATCGACGAAAGCACAAACGTCCGTCGAGCGGCGACCGCGACAAAAAATGCGAACACCACCGCCAGCACCATCATCAGTCGCCAGGGAAATTGTACAAATCGCAATTTGGGCAGCAGCGCCCATACAAGGCTCGTAATTCGGATCATCATGACGCTAGCCAAAACCCCGAGCGCGATCATGGCTGAGAATGTTTTCCGAACGTCGTTCGACTTCTGGGTGCCAGAACTCTGTCGCCATGCGCTTGCGGCCGCAACGAGGATGCAGGCAATAAGGAGTATCGCAATGTACGACGCGATTCGATTGAACGCATCGTGCTCAGAATCCTGGGTAACCGCGAACAGGAAATTTTCGTTTGGCGTGAGTCCGCCAGTGAGCGCTCCTGAAATATTTACCCATCGTTGTTCGTACGCCGCCGGCACAATATAAAAGGCCGCGAGGCCAAGACCCAGGGCGAGGCCGCTTGCGCCACGAAGCACAGGTTGAATCCGTTTTTGGGTTATTCCAGCCCATAGAAAAAGAAAAGCCAGGCCGTAACTAGCCAGAACGCCGGCCGGCGCGTTCGAAAGCCAAACAGCGGCGAACAGCAACGCGAACTGAACAGTCGCCTTCGACCCAGGTAAAGTCTCTTTGAGCAGACCGCTAACCCGCAGCCCCGCCAGGAAAAGCAATGGGAAAAAAGCAGTTGCGAGAAGTTCCGCAAAATCGCTGCGAAGATAGATCACCAGCAATGCGTATGGATTCGCCGCGTAAGCAACGGCGCCGAAGAGTGCAGGCCGAACAGCTCCAGTCGTGCGTCGTAGGAGGCCGAACCCGGAGATGCCTGCAAATGTCTGCACTGCGAGGACGAACAGCGCCGGAATCCATGTCCACGGGAAAATGCAGCCCAGGCCCGCCCCTAGCATCCACGAAAGCGGTGGGTAAAAAATAAAGCGCGGTTCACCGAAGCCGTAGTTCGCCCACTCGGTCCATCGCGGGAAGAGAATCCCCTCTTTCCACTGGCTCGCCGCGTCAAACCACGAAGAAATGTGAAACGAGATATCATGGCCCGAGGCCGTGCCCAGCCAAAAGAAGGGTGCAAGGATCGCAAGCGCCGTCACGAACGAAACGCACGCCGCAATCATCCATGCGCGTGCGCCTTCTACAATTTGTTGTTCTTCTGGCGTAGCCGGGCTATCCGTCATGCTTCGATTGTCACTTCTTCAGCTCGTTCGCCAAATAAATTATTTGGCCCACGTGATGATAGGCGTGGCCTGCCGACCGCAGGAAGATGTTGAAGCGCTCTTTTGCCTCGGGCTCTCGCTCTGCGGAATACTCTTTGAGCCAGTCTTCCGGCGTTTGCTTCCGAATCGTTTCGACAACCATCGCAATCGTGCGGTCAAATGCCGCAAATAGCTCTTCTCTCGGGATCGGCTTAGGCTCCGTAAACTCCCGGTCGCGGTCGCGCACGTAACCCGTTGCGGCCACGCGCGCGCCGATGTAGTAATTCAAATTACCCGTCAGATGCAGAATCAAATGGCCGACGCTATTTCCGTACGGAAATGGTTTGCGCCAGAGCTGCTCGTTTGTCAGATCGCCCGCCCACTTATGCACGCGTTCGCGCACCATTTCGTAGTAGGCAGCCAAATCCGCCGTGATGATTCCTGCCAGGTCAGCCATGGTCTGAGCCGTTCCTTTGGCGCACTACTTCGCGGCCGGTTCGTTCTTGTAAATCTTTCCTTCCTTCATCACAAAAAACACGTGCTCGGTTTGCCGGATATTCTGCGATGGGTCGCCCGGCACGGCAACCACGTCCGCCAGTTTGCCCGCTTCCAGCGTTCCAATTTTGTCGGCAAGCCCGAGCAAGTCCGCGTCATTAGATGTTCCAGCCTTTAGTGCATCAATCGGTTTCATCCCCAGGTCCACCATTTGGTGAAACTCTTCCGCGTTCCGGCCGTGCGGATAAACCGCGGCATCGGTTCCGAGCCCGATTTTGACGCCCATTGTCACCGCTTTCGCAAACGTCTTATGCACGGATGCAATCGCCGCGTCCGCCTTCACGCGAATCGGCGGCGGAATTGCTACGCCGTTCGCGATTTGCTCAGAGAGTCCCTGCACTGCCATCAGCGTCGGTACGTAGTATGTCCCTTTCGTCTTCATCAACTGTAGCGTGTCGTCTTGCAGGAACGATCCGTGCTCAATCGAATCGATTCCCGCTAATACCGCGCGCTTCGCGCCTTCATTTCCGTGCGCATGCGCGGCGGATTTCAACTTCAGCGCATGCGCTTCGTCTACCAGAGCGTCCAGTTCCGCCTGTGTCAGTTGCGGCGTATCCACGGCATCGGCCAACGAGAGGACGCCGCCCGTCGCGCACGTCTTGATGACGGTCGCGCCATATTTGTGTGCCAGGCGAACGGCCCGCCGCGCCTCATCCGCGCCATTCACTACGCCAACGTCGGGTCCCGTCTCCGGCCCGAACACGCCCTCGCGGTAACCTGTTTCGTCGCAGTGGCCACCCGTCGCTCCAATCGCGTGAACCGCAACCAGCATCCGCGGTCCGAGCACCACTCCTCGATTAATCGCGTTTCGGAGGCCTGCATCGAGATAGTGCGCGGAGCCAACGTCACGCACCGTGGTGAATCCGGCCATCAGCGTGACGCGCGCGTTCACACTCGCGTCCAATGCCATTTCCGGTATCGGTTTCCGCAAGCCGTCCAGCGCCGCCCGAGCGTAGTCTTCGCTGTACATCATGGTCAGGTGGGTGTGCGCGTCAATAAATCCCGGCAGCAGCGTCGCGTCGCCCAGGTCAACTACTTGCGCTCCGGCGGGGACCGCGGCACTAGCGCCGACGCCAACAATTTGCCCATCCGTAACAATCACCAAGCCCGGCGAAGTCACTGCATTGCTCTTCCCATCGAACATCCGCGCTGCCTTTAATACGTAGCTCTTGCTCTCACTTTTTTGCTGCGCCTGTCCCGCAATTGCTATCGCCAACAGGCAGCAAATGACCGCCGCCACACGAACTTTAATCATGTCCCTCACCCCTAACCGCTTTTTGTCCGCACCCGAATCGCTCACAATAAGCCGCCTGCAAAAAATGTCAAGGAAAACACGCGCCTAAACTCGGCACGAGGTAGGACCATGTCTAAAGATATTCGCCTGCCTCTCCGCTCGACCCGACCGCTGAAAAAACTGCTTTTCTGGACTAACCGCGTTTGTTAAGCTTTTGGCGGAACTTCCCTCAGGCGGCCCTCTCGCTGCGGAGCCCCAGTACCTCCGTTGGTTCTGCCTGAAGCCAGCCAGTTCCCTCGTTCAACAATTTGAAGGTGGTTTTATGTCTACGACACTTGGGGTCTCTCCTTCTCATTCGGGCCACAATTCTCGTTCTTCGATTCGCGATGTGGTTCGCAACTTTTTCGAACGTCTCGGGTTTGAGCCGCTGCCGGCTCGCGAATCAAGCCGGTCCCGGAAATATACGCTGCATCCCTCTCATTCCTCGGGTATTTTCCCGACTCTTCCGCGTGACTACATTCGCCGTCGCCGCGTAGTGCGACGAATCAGCAATGTGGTTCTTGTGGTTTTGCTGAGCGTCGCCGTCGCCTACGTGATCTTGCACTTTTCGGGGCCAGCGGCCTTTTCCGCACCCCATCGATAGGCGAGAGGCATCCTCCGCCCACGAACAAATCCACGGGAAGCGGTTGCAGGCCACCTTTAAATCGGCAAGACTCTTCTCATCCATGCCGCCCGCCGCAAGCCCGCTGCCAGCAATTTCTTCGTCTTATCTGTCGCAACACGGCCGAGACATCGCGGCTTTATCGCAAGACCGTCCCCTGCTGTTGGTTTTCCTGCGCCATTTCGGTTGCACATTTTGCCGCGAAGCCGTATGCGAAATCGAAAAGCTCCGCCCCAGAATTGAATCGCTCGGAACGCAGCTTGCGTTTGTTCACCTATCGACCGAGGAACGCGCAAAAAAGTTCTTTGCCCCGCATCGCTTTGGCGATATCGCCCGGTTTGCGGACCCGGATGGCCATCTCTACGAGTCGTTTGGTCTCGTTCACGCCAAGTGGCGCCAGTATTTGAATCCCCGCACTTTCGCTCGAATGCTCAGCGCATGGGCGCACGGCAATTTTCTCGGTGCGCCCGATGGCGACATCGAACGCTTGCCGGGCGTCTTTCTGATTCATCGCGCGCAAATCTGCAAATCGTTCCGTCACCAACTCGTATCGGACCGTCCCGACTACCTTGCGATTGCTTCGCTCGATTAACGCTAATTCTGTGAAGGTTCTTGCGTGCGAACTTACTTGCGCAACATTCATCTAATGCCGCACGATATTGCCCACGACCTTTAGTGTGCCGGTGCAGAGCCTTGGGGAAACCGACCGAATGTCCAACCGTCCGGACGTCTTGATAGTGGGTGCAGGTCTCGCCGGCCTATGCGCCGCGCGCCGCCTTCACGAAGCGGGCGTTTCCTTTCAAATTTTGGAAGCCTCGGACGGCATCGGCGGTCGCGTTCGTACGGACCAAGTAGACGGCTTCCTTCTCGATCGCGGCTTCCAGGTTTTGCTTACCGCCTACCCCGAGGCTCGCGCCGTTCTCGACTACGCCGCGCTCGACCTCAAGAAATTCGCCTCTGGCACTCTCTCCTGGTTTGCTGGCCGCATGAACCAACTCGTCGATCCCTGGCGCACTCCAGGCGCCTGGATGGATTCGCTCCGCTCGGACTTCGGCACGTTCCGCGACAAGCTCCGCATCGCGCGTCTACGCTCACGCCTTCGCCGCAAATCCCCCGAACAAGTCTTTTCACGCCCGGAGCGCTCCACCAAAGACGCGCTGCAGTCGCTCGGCTTCTCCCAGGAATTTATCCACCGGTTCTTTCGCCCGTTCTTCGGCGGCATTCTTCTTGATCCTGAACTCAAATCTTCCAGCCGTATGTTCGAATTCATTTTCAAAATGCTCTCCGAAGGAGACACCGCCGTCCCCACGCATGGCATGGGAGCGATTCCCACGCAGCTCGCCGCAAGATTTCCCACCGATTCCGTTCGTTTGAATGTCCACGTAGACGGCCTCCATGAAGATGAACTCACCCTTACCGGCGGCGAAAAGCTCCGCGCTCGTGCCATCGTCGTCGCGATGGAAGGCCCTGCCGCCGCTCATCTCGTCGGTGAAGCAGAGCCTGCCTCCCGCAGCGTCACCTGCTTTTATTATTCTTCGGAAGAATCGCCTGTCCCGCGGCCAATGCTCGTTCTTAATGGTGATGGCTCCGGCCCCGTCAACAATTTCGCGGTCATGTCTGAGGTTGCGCCGTCGTATGCCCCCGCCGGAAAATCGCTTGTCTCCGTCACCGTGCTCGGCATCCAGCAGCTCACCGATGAACAACTCGGCGGTTTCATCATCGCGCAAATGAAAAATTGGTTTGGCCCCGTCGCGCGGTCCTGGAAATTCCTGCGCGGCTATCGCATCCCTCACGCGCAGCCTCAGCAATATCCCGGCGCGCTCGAACCGCCGCAACGTCCCGTACGTATTCGCCCCGGCGTCTATCTCTGCGGCGATCATCGGGACAATGCCAGCATTCACGGCGCCATGCTCAGCGGCCGCCGCGCCGCCGAAGCCGTCCTCGCCGATTTCTCACGTTAGCCTCTGTTGTTCTCCGAAGTTTTCCACATCATTTAGCCCTAGTAACCTTCCGTACTATTGACCACGGTACTTTTGCTGCGGAAACTGGCCGCATGGCCCGCTACTCAGCCTTTCTCGGGCGCAATGTCGAAGTGCATTATCGAGCTGGCGACATCTGTCTGCCCGCCTCGGGAATGTTTGTCGCCGACTCTGGCCGCTCCATCTTCCTCGAACAGCGCTTTGACCAGCGCGGTCTGGAACGCACCTTTCGCTGGGAAGTTCCTTACGCCTACATCATTCGCATTGAAGAGCTGCCGTCTGAATCCGGTACGGTCAAGACCCCGGTCTTCGCCCTCCCTGCAAAAGAGTCGTCGTTAGATACGCCGCTTGAGCCTGCCGAAGCGAAAGCCAAAGGAGCCGCAGCCGGTTCCGGGGGCGCGAATGTAATTCTGCCCCTCTCGCATCGCACGAAGCTTGCATAAACTCTCTCGGCCTGTAGCATCTCGCCTCCTTCTGCGCTTTTTGCCGAATCCGTTACAATCAACTCCTCGACTTCTGGAGGTATTTCCGTGTCGCAACCTACTGTCGGTCTAATCGGGCTCGGCCTCATGGGTCTTCCCATGGGCCACAATCTCCTCAAAGCGGGATTTCCTCTTGTTGTGTGGAACCGCAACGCCGCGCGCGCCGATTCTCTTGTCGCGGCTGGCGCAAAGCGCGCCGCTTCGCCTCGCGAAGTCGCCGCCGCTTCCGACGTCCTCCTCACCATCGTCAGCGACCCTCCTGCTCTCGAAGAAGTCCTCTGGAATAGCGGCGACAAATCCGCGTTCTCCGCGCTTAAGAAAGGCGCTATCTACATCGACTCCAGTACCGTCTCGCCCGCCCTCGCGCGCAAAATCGCCGCCGCATCCATTACCGCCGGAATCCGCTTCCTCGACGCGCCCGTAACGGGCGGCACATGGGGCGCGGAAAAAGGCGAACTTGTCTTCATGATTGGCGGCGAGGCTGCCACCCTCGAAGCCGCACGCCCAGTCCTTAGCGTCATGGGCAAAAAACTTTTTCATCTTGGCCCCAATGGCGCCGGACAAACCATCAAGCTCGCCATGAACTCTCTTCTCGCTGTCGAAGTGCAAGCCTTCGCCGAAGCCCTTGCCCTTGTTCAACGTGCCGGCCTTCCGGGCGAAAAACTTGTCGAGGTCATGCAGTCTTCCATGGCTCGCGCCGGTATTCTCGACATCAAAGCGCCGAGCATGCTCAGCGGCGACTTCAAGCCCAGCTTTCCCTTGCGCCTCATGCACAAAGATCTCGGTCTCGCCCTCGACCTCGCCAATCAAATCGGCGTAGCCCTTCCCGCCACTGCCGCAGCCCGGGAAACTTACAACCACGTCAAAGGTTCCACCGCCGAAGATCTCGACTACGCCGGCGTCATGCGCTTCTGGAAAAAATAGGCAACACGGACTTCAGTTCGTGCCCCTTTATCGGCGAGGCGATGTAGCGTTTCCTCGCGCTTGCGCTACAATCCCACCATGTCCACTCCTTCGCTCGAAAAAATCGAACAGTTCCGTCAGCAACTTAAATCCGATTGGACTCGTGACGACACCGTCGCCGCCTGGCGCAAATGGCACAAGCAAATCGCCGAATTCACCCGCGGCGTAACCGACGCTCTTCTCGCTGAAGCAAATCTGCAAGCAGGCCAGCACGTTCTCGATCTCGCCAGCGGCGTCGGTGATCCTGCCCTCCGCATCGCAAGCATTGTTGGCCCGGGCGGCCGCGTCGTTGCTACCGACGTCGGCATGGGCATGATGTCCCTCGCTGCAGAACTCGCTGCGCAGCAGAATCTCGGCAATATTGAATTTAAGGAAGCCGCCGCGGATGCGCTCCCATTCCCCGACGCCGCTTTCGATGTCGTCACCTGCCGTTTCGGAGCGATGTTTTTCCCGGATTTACAAAAAGCTCTCAGCGAATGTCGCCGTGTGCTGAAGCCCGGCGGGAAAGTCGTCTTCCTCGTCTGGGGAACTCGCGATCAACCCTTCACAACTACCACCGTCGGTGTCCTTCTGAACTTCGTCAAGCCGCCGGAACCTGATCCCGACGCGCCCAGCATGTTTATGTTCGGTGTGCGCGGCCGTTTCGAATCCGCACTCAAATCTGCCGGCTACAACTCAGTGAAGGAAGATCATCTCTCGGTCCCGGCCCGCTGGTCCGGCTCTGTCGAAGAGTATTGGACGCAATTCACGGAAGTCGCCGCCCCGTTCAAGCCGCTTCTCGCGCAACTTCCTCCTGCAAGGCGCGAAGACGTTCGCTTTGACGTCATCGCCGGCCTCCAAAAATACGTCAAGGACGGCCACATCACTTTTCCGCTCGAAGTCGTTCTCGCCTCCGCCTCGAAGTAGCGCTCGAGTAACGGGACGATATCCAAGATTCCCGGCAGCAGCGGGAATATCGTACCCTCTTCGTTGACACTGCCCAGATATTTGCCGCAGCCATCACGGCAAAACGAGCGTCTGCTCGCCCTCGTGCACCGCGTAAGCTTTGCCCTTCCACACCAGCTCACCCTTCACTCCCGCCGGCAACTTCACGTGAGCCTCAACTCCCACAGCCGCCCGTTTGTATTCCAGCTCCACCATCCCGCGCGGAATCGGCATTCCCGCTTTCACTTCTTTCAATTCACCAAGATGCGGCTCAATCACCATTTCCTGAAATCCCGCGCTCTTCGGACGAATTCCCGCCGCGATCCGCAACAAATCGAAATTCGGATGCGCGCTCCATGCGTGTGAATCAGACCGCGTCGGCTCCGGCGATTCCGCCCAGGTTGTCAGCCCCAACGCCACCATCGTTCGCCATGGCCCGAGCAATTTCAAATACTCGTCACCCAATCCCGCATGCTCGGCCGCCCGCGCCAGATAAAATCGAAAGTAATACGTTGCCGCTGTCATCGCAGGCACTTCGCCCGTTGCGGAAAAGCCCGCATCGCTCTTCGACAAGATTTTCTGTAACACGTTCTTCTGCTTTTCCGCCGGGATCACATCCAGCCACACCCCCAAAATATTCGCGTGCTGGCTGAAATGCTTCTGTGCCGGTGTGTCCGCCAGCAATCCGTATTTCTCGTTCCAGCACCGCGTTCGCACCGCTTCCGTTGCGCGCGTCGCCGCCCGTTCATATTTCTCCGCAGCCGGCGCATCGCCAAACGCCCGCTCCAGCTCCGCGCCATACCGCAGCGCTTCCACAAACTGCAGCGTCATGACCGCCGAGCCGCCGTCTTCTTCCTGTAGCGGCACTCCATCTACAAAGTCCGCACCCCAATCCACAAAGGGCCACCACGAAATCTTTCCAAGTAATCCGTCCGCGCGTTGCCGCGCCAAAAACCAATCGAGCGCCGTCCGCGTCCCCGCCACTTGCCCGCGCACAAATTCCGCGTCCCCTCGATACATCCAAAAATCGTGCACCATTCCCACCCACATCAGCGAAAATGTCGGAATCATCTGCGTGAGCGACGATGGATAACGGCTCGTCGTCAATCCATCCGTCACGCGCGAATCATTAAACGCTTCGATCGCCTGCCGCCCCAACCGATCGTCTCCTGCCACGGCATACGAAATCAGAGCCTGAATCCGCGTATCGCCGATGTACTGTAGCCGCTCCCAGTACGGTGTATCCATATAAGTGTCATGTGCGTCCAGCCGCGCCGTCCGCCAACCAATCTTCCAGATCGGTTCCAGTGAGCTGTCGTTCGAATGAAAATATCCCTTCTCCACAAACGGATACGCGCTGAACCACGTCTTCAATCCTCGAACGGTCATCGGCGTATCGGCCGTTTCCACGTCCAACTGCAAATACCGCCACGTCCGCCAGCTCAGCGGCGTAAATTCTCTCGTCGCCTTGCCGCCTCCTGGCAAAAATTCGTCCACTATCCCCTCAATATGCTTACCCGCAATCTCGTTGCGATTTCCTTTCTGTCCTTTCGTATCGTAAAGCGCCTCCGCATACGTCAATCGAATCGTCGCGCCGCGTCCTCCGGTCACCGCCAGCACCGGATACCCCGTCGTCAATTCCCCGTTATCCAGGAGCAGACTCACTTTGGTGTGAACGCCAAGCGCAAATCCCGCCATTGACGCACCGATTTTTGCTGCAACTCCGCTCGCTCGCATCACGCTTCCCGCGGGAACTTCCGTCATCTCCATGGCCGGCAATGGATCGCTCAGCAGCTGCCAGTTGTTCGGTGCATCGCGTTCCTCTCGCAACGCCCCTCGTCCCAGCGTCACCGCCTTCATCCAATTTCCCGTCTGTGGCTCTTCTGCCTTGATCGCGTCCCAATCAAATCTCTCACCATCTATCCGCAGTCCAGGCTCGGCTGCGTAGTAACCGTTCACTTTCGGCCGTACTGTTTCAATTCCTCTTTCGATCTCCACCTGCCACGTCGCGTTCGTATCCACGCTGCGCTCTGCTTCTCCCGCTCCGTGAAGCAGGAATCCCGTCCGGTCGCTTATCTGCGCAATTGCCCCGCGCTTTCCAAAATTCCAAACAACCGCCGCAAGCGTATTTTTCCCCGCGTGCAACATCGGGGCGATGTCATGCGTCTCATACCGCCAGTGCGCCAAATCCCCGCGGCTTGGTCCTCGCCCCGCCTCGCGCCCGTTCACGTACAAAATAAATTGATTGTCGGCGCTGACGTTTACCACAAAATGTTCCGGCACTCCCGCGAGCTCAATCGTCTTTCGAAAATGCAGCACCGCCTCGTCCCGCTCTCCTGCGCCAGCCGCCGTAATCCACTGCGCGCTCCAATGTTTCTCCGGCGCCGCCTGTCCCAGCGCGCCGGCGGCAGACACTAATCCAACCGCGGCCGCAAAGCCGGCGCCAAACCAACTCATCTGTAACTTTTTTCGCATTTTCGCTCCGCGGACATCATCGCCAGCGTCGCTCGCATGGCAACGGTATTTTGTGTTTTTTCTCGCGGAGAAAGCTAGCGCTTATTCCGCATCCCAATCGCGCAGCTTGATCTGCGGAATCGTGAGTGACTGTGTGAAATGTTGCTCTGGTTCATACACCCGTATGACCACGCGCGCGTGCGCGAGCTGCGCACCATCGACGGGAAACTTCGCGAGTCCCGTCGGATCGCGGAATGGAAGCATCGTGCCAAATCGCTCAAGACTATCCGGCAGCGGCCGGTCCAGGTAAGGAGCATAGTCCGATCGACACATCGAACGCGGCGGATTCCGCTCGCCAGTAGCCGTGTTTTCCAGAAAGACCGTCCCGCAAATCGGTCCCTTACCCTGCTGCAGGCAATGCAACTCCAACGCGGTTCCCGCCTCGTTCACCTCTGTTTCGCACCAGCCCCATCCCGGCATTCGCTCGTTGCCGCTAAGCGCTGGAATCGCGTAAGAATGCCTCAGGCCAAATCGAGTCAGCGAATAGTCGATCTGCATCTGCGCCGGTCGATCCTTCATATCCCGATAGACCGATCCCGGCACGACAATCTTCTGATACACGGGCGACGCTGCCGAGCCAGGCCCCTCGCGTCTCACCTCGAAGTTTTCGCCCGTCCCGTGATACTCCGACTCGCCTTTCGGCCCAATCAACCGCACCTCCGCCCAATCGCTTATCAGAATTGCGTCTTCGCCAACACTCGTTACCTGCACCGGCAGAAACACATCCGCGTCGTTCTCACCTCCGCCCCGCCTCCTATCCTCGGCTACGGCTACGGCGCTGGAAGATTTATATCGTCCGAGCCCGGGCTCAAACGTGATTTGCACATTATTCGCTGGATCAACTCTCGCTGAAAGTCGCTTTTGAATTGCGAATGCGGCATTCCAGGGAAAAATCTGTGAAATGAGAATCAGAGCACCGAACCCAATCACCAACCCTCTTGCAAGAAACGTCTTCCGGCGGAAATACTGCACCCCGAGAATCATCGCCGAAGCAATTGCCGCCAACCCTAGCCGGAACACCTCGCCAATCCATCCCACACCGCTTCCGATTACTCCGGCAATTGTGCCGTGACTTGAACTCTGCGCAAACTCTACCACTGTGATCGACACGCCGATCAGGAACGCGCATCCACAGCCCAGGACGAACGCTTCAGTCATGTTTCGCGTCACGGAAGCAAAAGCAAAAATCGGTAGCACGATGAACAACAAAATGTACAGGACGTAAATCGTCGTTTGAACGAAAGCCGCACGCGTCGAAAATCCATTTGCTACGCCCAGAAAGAAATTCGCCGCAAAAATCGGCCCGCAAACTGTCACTATCACGTAGAGAAACTTCTCCCGCAGCAGCATGCCGCGCGGAATCGGCCGTGCCAGCCAGTCCTGCCGCACTCCTGGAATTGCATCCAAATGCACAATCGCGCCGATCAAAAACATGCTGCCGAATATCGCCAGCGCCGGCAGCACTTGCGCCAGCGTCGCAAGCGATTCGCTCTCGCCCGATATGCCCAGCCGGAATTTGACGAACGCCGCAATCCAATGGAGCGATGCCGTCGCAACCACAAACCATCGCGTCAGCTTCCAATCCTTCTTGAATATGTGCCAGATCATTTTCGTCCGCCCTTCTTCACGCTTGGCCGTCGCGAGCCTCGCGCGCCAACGTCGTGAAAACATTCCGCAATGCCATCGGCTGCCACGCCGTCTCTTTCACTCCAGCAATCTGTGAACGAATCTGTTCGCTCAATGTCTTCGGGTCAAATCGTGTATCTACAAACGTCAGCACGTTTCCCATCGCCCGTACCTGCAGCCATTCTTTCGGCGTTGGCGTTGGCGGCGCCGCTTCATGTTCAAGCGTCACGTGCACTTCGCGGAATCTCCCCATCAATTCGCCCATCGACTCCTGAAACAGCAGCTTCCCTTCGTCCAGAAACGCCACGTGCGTCGCTACACCGTCTATCTCTCCCAATTCGTGCGACGACAGCAGTACCGTCATCTCTCCCGCCTGATTCAGGAGCTCTTCCATAAACTCGTCCCGCACCAGCGGGTCAAGCCCACTGAATGGCTCATCCAGCACCAGTAGCTTCGGTCGATACGGCAGGGCGCACAGCAACGCCATCTTCATTCGCATCCCGTGCGACAAATCTCCGATCCGTCTATCCAACGGCAATCGCAGTTGCTTCGCAATGGTTTGCTCGAGTTCGCGATCCCATGTCGCGTAGAACGGCCGCAAATACCCAATGTACTCTTCCACGGTCAACCGTGACGGCATCTCCTGGTTTTCCGATACGTATCCAATTTGCGCCAGCTCTCGCGGCGATAGCTTGCGCGAATCGACTCCCAGCACCTCCACGCTTCCGCGCGAAGGCTCCAGAATGTTCATCAACACCTTGATCGTCGTTGTTTTTCCCGCTCCGTTCGCTCCAATCAGCGCGAACGCGCTGCCCTCCGGCACGTCAAAATTCAAGCCACGCAGCGCCTCGAACCTTCCAAATTTCTTGTGTAAGTCTGTAATTCGGATCATCGCCGGTTCGCCTCCAGTGGTTTCTGAAATTTCGGCCATTGCTCTTCGATCGCCTCCACCACATCGTCCATTTCCAACTCCAGCCGTCGGGCCTCCACCACCAGTTGCTCCACCTGTTGCTTCAGCAATCGTTTCTTGTCGCCAGGCCGTGCCTCCGGAATTTCCGCCACCACTGTGCCGATGCCCGGACGCACCTCCAGCCATCGCTCCTGTGTCAGGTGCTGAATCACCTTGTGTGCTGTGTTGGGATGAATCTTGAATTCCGCCGCAAGTGTCCGCACCGAAGGAAACGCCTGCCCCGGTTGAAACTCGCCGCTAAGGAATGCCTTCTTCGCCGCGTACACCAGTTGGTCGAAGATCGATTCTCCGGCCTGCAATGTCAAGCGAAAGAGTGTCACAGCAATACTGTTACACAAGTGACTGTGCCGGTCAATCCCTGTGTCCGCGCCACCGGTCATTCCCTCAAATCCGCGCATTCGAGCGGCCCGTCAATGCTAAACTCTCGGTCTCACCGGAGGCCGCTCATGAATCGCATTACACGCATTCCTACTCTTTTTGCTGTGCTCGCCACAACTTGCCTCGCCACCGTCGCGCAGCAGCCGGACTTTTCCAAAGTCGAAATCAAGGTCACAAAAGTTTCCGGCAACATCTACATGCTCGAAGGCCAGGGTGGCAACATCGCTGCCTCCGTCGGCGAAGATGGCATTGTCATCGTGGACGATGAGTTCGCGCCGCTCGCGGAAAAAATCCAGGCTGCGCTCAAAAATCTCGGTATTACGGACAAGCCCGTCCGTTTTGTCATCAACACCCACTATCACGGCGACCACACCGGAGGAAACGTTCCTTTTGCCGCGTCGGGCTCCACTCTTATCGCGCAGGACAACGTCCGCAAGCGCCTCGCTTCCGGCGGCACTGCCGGCAATGGCGGCTCAGTCAAAATGGAGGTAAAGCCCGCCGAAAAAGCGGCCCTCCCCATCATCACGTTCGAACATGACGTCACCGTCCACCTCAACGGCGAAGACATTCGCGCCTTGCACTTTCCTTCCGGCCACACCGATGGCGACGCCATCATCTTCTTTCCTAAAAACAATGTCGTGCACATGGGCGACGATTTCGTCCGCTACGGTTTTCCATTTATTGACGTCGCAGGTGGCGGTAGCGTGCAGGGCATGATTGACGGTGTCGAAAAGGCAGCGGCCCAGCTCCCCGCTGACGTTAAAGTAATTCCCGGCCACGGCGCTTTGTCCAATCTCGACGACGTCCGCGCCTACGTCAAAATGCTCAGGGAAACTTCAGCAGTGGTTCAAAAAGCCATCGACGCCCATAAAACGCTAGATCAAATGAAGCAGGAGAAAATCCTCGCGCCCTGGGCGAAATGGTCAGGCGACTTCGTCAATCAGGACACTTTCATCGAAACTCTCTTCAACTCCCTGACCGGCCATTCGGGTCAATTCGTAAAACACAATTGATTCGCTCGTTCTGTTGCCGCGATCCGCGCCCTCATCTTCGCTGGTCATTCCGAGCGAAGTTAGAAATCCGCTTTTGCTTCCCGACGACACATCCGTTCATGCCGCAAACCATCCTAGTGGCAAGTCCCCTCGCCGGAATCCAAAAACGGTACGCCATCCACCGGTACAAACGCCCACGCATACTTCCCCGGCCACAACGTCAATTTCAAAACCCCAAACGTGTCCGCATTTCGTATTTCGCTGTTCGCATGCGCCGCTACGAACGGCCGGTGATTCTTCCCGCCCGTCCCCACCACAAACTCTCGAATCCCTCGGGCCGTATCCGCTTTTCCCTCCGGTGTCTGCGGACCAAATCGCTCATAGTCGTGATCGTGCCCACTTACCACAACGTCCGCCCCCGCGCTGTAAAGCGCATCCCACAACGGCTTCACCGTTAGGTCATCCCCATGTTTACCGCCTGAACTGAACAGCGGCTTGTGAAAATACGCCAGCGTGCACGCCACCGGATGCGCCGCCAAATCTTCTCGCAGCCACTTTTCCTGCGCCGAGCCCGCCCCGCATCCGCCCACCTGGTTGCATTCGCTGTTCAACACCACAATGTGCCAGCTTCCCAATTCGTAGCTGTAATAGCCCTTGCTCGCCTCACCAGCCGCCGCCCCGAAATATTGGAAGTAATACGTCGCTCCCGTCGAACGAAATTCATGATTTCCCGGCGCCGGCCGCGTCCTCGCTTTTTCTTTTCCCCACGTTCTGTCGTAACAAGCAAAATTCACCGCCGAACCGTCCGGGTACGCCAAATCTCCAATCGCCATCACCGTCCCCGGAATCTTCGCCAGCACCTTCTCCGTCGCTTCCGCGCCCGATAAATCCGTACAATCGGCAATATCCCCCGCTCCGACCAGTACCGCCTCGCTCTCCTCCATCGCCGCGCTGCGCTGCACGCCAGCCGCATGCCGCGCCACCATCCCGGCAACAATCGCGCACGCAACCGCCAATCGCACTCCAAATTTCATTTCTCTCGGCATCGTCCACCCCAAAAACAGCGGGAAGAGAAACTTTCGCTCTCTTCCCGCTCGCTGTCCACTTTTCTTATTTCCTTTCAAACGTCGGGTTCCACCGCAATCCGAGTGCATACGTCGGCTTGTAATACTCCCGCTGGATCATGTATTTCGAGCTGCCATTGTAGAACCCGAACACTTCATTGTTCACGTTCAGAATGTATCCAATGAAGCTTAATCCGTGTCCCATTCCGACGCTTCCTTGCATATCAATCTGCAGGTGCGGGTAAAAGTACGTGTCGCTCAGCGGCCCCTTAACCCCACCCGGCGTCGGAGTGCTGGGCGTACCGTCCAATGTCGGTGTCCCGTCTTGAAACGCGTAGCTGAATATATTCGCCGCGTTGTAGGACAATCCCGCGCGGTATGAGAGTCGCTTGTAGTCAAACGTCGGACTTACGTTCCACGTATGCGGCGCCGATCGCACCAGCCGCGGATGATCCGAACGCCCTGGCAAACCGCTCGCCTGCGAGTTCGTATACCCATAATTTGCGGAAAGACCGAAGCTCCGCAAAATTCCCGGTAGAAACGTCAGGTGCTGCGTGTAAGATGCTTCAAAGCCGTACACCCATGCGCTTCCCGCATTGATTGGTTGGCTCACCTTGCACGGAACCGACTGTGTGCACGTCACCGTACTGAATGTTCCCGTCGTCGCAATAAATGTTTGTGAAACGATTGGATCCTGCAAGTTCTTGTAAAAGAATCCGGCTTCGATCCCTCCGAAAGGGTTCAAGTAATGCTGGACCAGGATGTCAAAGTTGTCCGCCGTCTCCGCTTTTAGATTTGGATTGCCTAATGACACCAGGTTTTGACTCCCGCCAACCGTAACCGATTCTGCTTGCGCGATGTCCTGCGGATCGGGCCGCGATAGTCCTCGTCCGTACACCAGCCGCAAGTTTGTGTTGTTTGTCAGCGCATAACGCAACGACGCACTCGGCAACACCTTTATGTACGATCCGCTCGCTCGGCTCAACCCGAGAAAGTTTCCCGAATCGTCAAACCTTGGTGTGACCGTGTCCAGATTCGTCCCTTCGAACCGCACCCCCGCGATGAACCGCAGCTTGCTGTTCAAATCAATCGTATTCATCACGTAGCCGGCCGAAACTTTCTCCACCAGGTCGAACTGCGGGCTGATGTCATCTGGCGCATTCGAAAAAAGAGCTTTGTTCGCGGAATAAAATGCGAACACGTCGTCAAATTTCGGGTTCGGTCCCAGCGGATACGATTTGTCGTAGTAACTGCTGTTCGTAAACGCATTTGCGAACTGCGACAGCAGCACCGTTCCATTCGAATCGATCTCCGTATTCACCGAGTCGTCGAACTTGTGCGCGTTCCGGAATCTTCCACCAACTTCGATCGTCGCCGAATGACCTCCGAGCGTATACCGCTGTCCAATTGCGCCGGTCGCCTGCAAATTCACTTGCGCCGTCAACCCACGCGACGCGCGAATCTTCGAAAGCTCCATCGTTGTCGGATCGTACGCCTCGTTGTAACAAGTCTGCGTCCACTGCGGCCTATAAATGCTCTTCGTAGCCGCCGGATCGAATTGGCATGCGCTCGTCGCGAGCGTGCTGCCAAACGATCCCGTCGGGTCCCCGTTTTCAATCTGCCGCGAACGCCCGCCGGAAATATCCCACGCAAACCACCGCGTCGCGAACACATGCTTGCCGCCCGCGATCAGGCTCCCGATCCCATAGTCCGGCCGCCGGATTTGCGTATTGAACGACGGCACGCCGCTACATGGCGCTACCGTCACCCCGCTTGCGTCTGTCCCGCATCCATTCGCTCCCAGCAACTGGATGCCCGTCGTATTGTCGTTCAGCGAATACACCCACCGTTCGCCAAAATTCTTGAAATCTGAATACAGTCCATGTACGTACAACGTCGATCCGTCCGACGGTTTGTAGTCGAGGCTCCCGGCAATTCCCCAACGCGTCCTGTAGTAGCGGTATTCACGAATATCGATCGCCTCAAATTGCGTCGGCGAGCCTGGCAAATTCACCGCCAGGTCTGGCACCGGCTCGATGTCGTCAATGCCGCGCCCGTTCCAGTCGTACGAACCGCCCACCAGCGCGCCAAATCGTTTCTGCGAACCAAATCTTTGGCCCAGCGTTCCCGTCGCTTCCACTGCGTGGCGTGTTCCTGCAATCGGCGTTAGCCCGCCCGTTCCGCTGAACGCAATCGTTGGCCGCTCGCCCGCGGTCTTCGTCACCAGATTCACCGACCCGCCAATTCCGTCCGCGTCCTGGTTCGCCTGGAGCGTCTTGTTAATCTCCACCGACTCCACCAGGTCCGCCGGAATCGTGTCCAATTTAATCTGCCGGATTCCTGATTCCGGTGACGCCACGTTTACGCCGTCCAGCGTCACGTTCGTCAACCGCGGCTCCGTCCCGCGAATCTGCACGTATTTCCCTTCGCCTTCGTCGCGTTCCAGCGTCACGCTCGGCAGCCGCCCCAGCGCATCCGCCATGTTCGCATTCGGCAGGCTGCGAATTACTTCCGAAGGCAGCACTTGCAGCTCGTTGTCCGCGCTCTTTTCGCGGTTCAGCGCATCTGCTTCGCCGTGCGCCCGCTCTGCCGTTACAATTACTTCCGTTTCGCTCGACCCGACGTGCAGCGTCGCATCGGCTCGCACTGTCTCGCCCGATTTCACTTCCACCGTCGCCGAGTGCGGTTCCATGCCCACAAAGTTATAAGTAATCGTGTAGCTTCCCGCCGCAATGCCCGTAAACGTGAATTCGCCTTGCGCGTCGGAAACTCGCGTCAGCCCTGCCGGATCGAGTTCGATCGCCGCGCCCTGCAACACCCCGCCGCTCGTGTCCGTCACTCTGCCGCTAACTGTTCCTCGGCCGCTCTGTGCCTGCGTCGCGCCCACCACCAGCAGCTGCGCGAACACGCACAGATACACCATCATCGTTCTAAATTTATTAGTTCGCATGAACACGCCCTATTTGTGTCTCGGTAACCTGGGCGCTTTTGCCGTTTATCGGGAAGGGGCAAGGCGCGAGCGAGACAGTTTTTGTACTCCGCTCCGCCTATTTCGAATCATTCATGCGACGCTTCCATGAACGCCGCTTAACACTTCTGTAAAAT
The DNA here is from genome assembly GCA_035577625.1 of Candidatus Dormiibacterota bacterium. Classification (GTDB taxonomy): domain Bacteria; phylum Acidobacteriota; class Terriglobia; order Acidiferrales; family UBA7541; genus Acidiferrum. Next base: position 1,041 of record DATLVG010000027.1, on the reverse strand, counting down.
CCGGTTCCGCCTGTGTTTATCTCCCGTTTATCTTGCCGCCGTTTTTTCTTCGCGCTTGCTCTTGTAGTGGCCGATTCTTTAGATCGGCCGTTTTTCCGCAGGCGGCAAAGACTTCCGCCTGCGCGCTTTACCGAAAACGATCGCCGAACCCTCGCTCAAATCCCCTCCGCCCACTTCGCCGTCGTCTCCGCCAACTCCCGCAGCACGTCTGCGTCGCACCGCCCCGACTTCTTCAACACATGGAACGAATGATCCGCCGTTTCGATCACGTGCAGCGTCGCCCGTTCCCCCAGCTTCTTGCAAATCGGTTTCAACAATTTCAAATCCGCTAGCTCGTCCCGCGTCCCTTGCAAAAAAAGCATCGGCACAGTCACGCGCGCCAGATGCTCCGCTCTTTTCGTCGCAGGCTGCTTTGGCGGATGCAGCGGAAAGCCAAAAAACACCAACCCGCGTACTCCTTCAAGAGGGTGTTCGGCCGCCGCCTGCGAAGTCATTCGCCCTCCCATGGACTTTCCTCCCGCCAGTAGCGGCAAATCCGGAGCCACACCTGCCGCCGCGCGCACCGCCGCCACCACCGTCGCCGTCAACACCGCTGGCTTATCCGGAACTTTCCGCCGCTCCTCCATATAAGGAAATAGATACCGCAGCGTCGCCACTCCCGCTCGCGCAAGCTCCTCCGCCAGCGCCTCCATAAACGTATGCCGCATCCCCGCTCCTGCTCCGTGACCCAGCACCAGCATCCACTTAGCGTTGTCCGGCCGCACCAAAATCCCCGAGACGTGGCCTCGGCCTTCCATCTCAATTCGCAGTTCTCTCTCTGTGTTCATTTTGTCTTCAGACTACCGCCGGCAGAAGGCCGTCTTCAGGGTTGTTGTCCCGCCTCGAGCGAAGCGAGCGTCTTGCGGACACTCTCCCCCTGGGCGCTGTCCGGCTTCTCGATCAAGAACAGTTGAAATTGCTCAATCGCAGCTGCGCGTCGATTTTGCACCGCCAGCACCTTACCGGCCATGATGTGCACTTCCGCGAACTGTTCGTGATTGG
>DATLVG010000026.1:0-7148 GCA_035577625.1 Candidatus Dormiibacterota bacterium | reverse complement strand
GTGAGCCGGTATTGCAAGTTTGAACTGACGGGATAAGACATAAAGAGCGGGCCGGCGAATTCGAGTAGCGTGGGACGCTTGATCGCCTGGACGTGCGCCCAGAAATGGCCGTTCTCGCCGCCAAGGTCGCGGAACCAGCGGCCGCCGGGCCAGGCTTCGAGCTTCATCGGCATTGGGCCCCTCTCTGGCACTTCGTTACCTGGACCGAGCTGTTCGAGCAGCGCTTCGAAAGTTTTGTCGATGGAAGCGCGGACGTGGATTTCTTCCGCGATGCTCAATGTCAGGTCCTGGATGGTGATATGACTTGCTTGTTTTGCAGTGGCCATTGTTCTCCTCTTTTTCCTTGATATAGAGATTGACGGAACAACTACAAACCCGACTTTTTCTCGGCGATTTCTTTCACCTTCAGCAGCTGATGGCGCCACATGCGTTCGAAGGTGGTCGTCCATTCCCACAACGGGCGAATCGCCATTGCATTGACACGGTAGAGCATTTGTCTTCCCTCCCGCCGCGCTTCAACCAGACCGACCTCGCGCAGCACTTTCAAATGCTTGGAGACGGAGGGTTGCTCCATTTCCATGGCGTCGACGATCTCGCCGACCGAGCGCTCTTGCAGAGCGAGGTAATTGAGGATGTCGCGGCGGCGCGGTTCGGCGACGGCGTTAAAAGCGTCGGTGGTTGTAGCCGCTCTAGCCATGACGCTAATATATTCCCATATCGGAATATGTCAAGCACTATTTTTTGCTTTCCCATTCCCCTCGCCGGGGGCCTATTCCAGGGAGCTTCTTCGCTGTATTTCTTCGCTATACTTCGGGCCGGACAATTCATGACCACTCGTTTGTCGGCCCGGGCCTCCGTTCTTTTCGTTCTCTTGCTGGCGCTCTGTGGTGCGGCTTCTGCCAACAACTCCTGGGTTGGGACGCTGCTTGATGCTTCCGGCAAGCCGGTGGCGGGCGCGGCGGTACACTTACATCCGAATGCGAATGGTCACGATTACGAATCGCGGACGAATGGCGCGGGCGAATTCCATTTTGAATCGCTGGAGGCAGGCGCGTACCAGCTTTCGGTGACGGTGAACGGCAAGGCGTGGACGTTGGCAGAGCCTTATGCGGTTTCCGACGGATCGCCGCTGAACGCGTCTGTGGTGTTGTCGGCAGAAAATCAAACGCTTGCGTTACGTTCGAACGCCGAGTCGCGGGGAAGCGGCGGCGAGCATCTCTCTAGCGGCGAGGTGTCGAGCCTACCGCTGAACACGCGGGACTTCAGCAAACTGCTGCTTCTGGCGGCGGGGACGATGACGGACACGAACGGCGCGGCGAATTTTACGCAACAGTTTGCTACGAACGGACAGCGCGGAACGGCGTCGGTGTTTCATATCGATGGTGGGGACACGAGCGATCCGGAGCTGGGCGGGGCGACGTTTTCGAATTTCAACGTGGATGCGATTCAGGAAGTGCAGTCAAGTTCGGGCGTGATGCCTGCGGAGATCGGCCACGGGGCCGCGGGTTTCACGAATGTGGTGACAAAGTCAGGCACAAATCTAATTCACGGGAGCGCGTTTGAATTTCTGCGTAATGCATCGCTCGACGCGCGAAACTTTTTCGACCATCCGAACGCAGTGGATCCGCGGCGGATTCCTCCGTTTCAACGGAACGAATTTGGCGTGACGGTCGGCGGGCCGGTCTTGTTGCCACACGTTTACGATGGGCGCGACAGAACTTTTTTCTTCGGGGAGTATCAGGGATTCCGGCAAGTGCTGGGTACGACGCAAGTGATACCTGTTCCAACCGTGGCCGAACGGCAAGGGATTGATGTGGTGACGTTCACGGACGGGGCGGGCAATCAAACGAAGGACACACTGACGGTGCCTGTGAATGCGGCGATTCTGCCACTGCTTACGCGGTACCCGCTGCCAAATCTGCCGAGTGGACCGTTTGGCGACCGAACTTTTGCGACATCTTCGAAGGTCGTGACGAACACGGACCAGTTCTCGGTTCGGCTGGATCACCGGATTTCGGACAAAGCGAATTTTTTCGCCCGATTCAGCCTCAACCAGGTGCGCGGGCCGACGACAAATCCGGACCAGACGGCAATTGACCCGACATTCGGCGTAAATTTCTTCGACCATCAACGCAGCGCGGCATTGCGCTACACGCGCACGGTAACGCCGAATATCAGTTTTGCGACTTCTTTTGGCTTTGTTCGCAGTACACCGGTTTTCCCGTCTCCGAATCACACCGATGTGGCGCTCACGTTTGGCGATGGATTTTTTCAATCGTTCAATTCGGCGGACGGATCGCTTTTCGGATCGTACGGTGACGTATATCAACTGAAGCACGACATGACGTACGTTCACGGAACGCACGCTTTCAAGTGGGGAGTGGAGCTTCGGTTCAATCGAGACTCGACGGTTTTCGGCACGAATCCGAACGGCGCGTACACGTTCGGCGGAGGTACCGCGTTTTCTCCTGTGTTTATTCCTTCGGCGAGCGGAGCACACGACATTCAGCCGGGCGATCCGCTTCCGGATTCACTCAGCGGCTTACTAACCGCGACGCCGTATTCGTTCAGCATCACGGCGCTTTACCGGCTAACGCCGGGCGGAGACAAATTCGATATCGCAGCGGTGCGCCGCGAAGCGTACAACTTTTATTTTCAAGACACGTGGAAAGCGACGCCGAAACTAACACTCAATTACGGCCTGCGCTACGAACTGAATAGCCGCATCAAGGAAGCGCGGCATCGCACGTCGATTCTTGATCCGGTTGACGCGTCGGGGAAACAAACCTCGTTCCTGACTCCCGGTGCGACGATTTCGTTTCTTTACAATCCACAACCCGTTTATCCGCTGGACAAAAAGGGATTCGGCCCGCGTCTCGCGGCGGACTATGCAGTCACGCCCAGCACAACATTGCATGCCGGCGGCGCCATCACCACGATTCTCCCGAATCTGTGGCAGGACAATTTTGTGACGGGCGCCATTCCGTTCACTTTTCAACCGACGGTGAGTGCTCGCCCCGGCGTTCCTGTGCCTTTCTCGAGCACGATCACGCCCATCACGCTTCCGGAACCCTTCACAACGTCGGGCCAGCTTCTTTTTGCATCAGGCGATACTTCCAACGTTGCCGCCAATACTCCCGTAGATATTCAGCACTTTCAAAATGACCTGGCGGCGCTCACTCCGGGCACTCAAGTGCAGCCGCTCACTACTTCGGCGATCTCTCGCGATTTTCGCAACGGATACATCGCCACCTGGACCGCTGGACTGGATCGGGACTTCCACATTTTCAAGTTCAGCGCGTCGTACGTCGGCACGTCGGGCGTGCATTTGCAGGCAGTAATGTTTCCAAACGGCTATGCGGGGGCGAGCCCGGGATTCGCGCCGTTTACGAAATTTGATGCGGCAGGCCAAATCACGGGCGGTTTCAGTTCGCTCTTTATCATGACTAGCAGTTCGCATTCGACCTATCACGCGCTGCAAACGAGCGTGACGCAGAATAACGCGCGAATTGGCCTCAGCTTTCAGGCGAGCTACACGCTTGCGAAGTCTTTAGACGATACGAGCGCGGTGCTCGGCGGGATTCCGGCGAATGCGGGAGCGATTATTCAGGCTCCGCCACAAGACCCTTTCAGGCCGGAGGACGACAAAGGCCCATCAACGTTCGATGTGCGTCACGTTTTCTCTTTGAGCTTATTTCAGAATTTGCCGTTCGACCGGATTCATTTTCTGGAGCCGCTCGGAAAACGCGTAACGTCCGGATGGCAACTGCTGAACATCACGACGCTTACATCGGGATCGCCGTTCACGGTTTTTTCGGGGATACAACAGACAGGCGTCGGTGCGGGCGGAACGGATCGTCCCGATTTGGTTACGATGCCGGATTTTTCCACGAGCCGGGCGGTCCGAGAGGATTATTTCGGCCGGGGTAGTTTCAACGCTTCGTTCTTTTTCATACCGATCAACATTCCCGGCGGCACCGGCCCAAACCAGGGCCGCTTTGGAACGCTGGGTCGCAACACGTTCCGCGGCCCGGCGTTTCATCAATTTGATTTTGCGCTAATTAAAGATACTTCGTTCGGGCGGCGCGGGAAAAACGAACTCGGCATACTTGAACTACGCGCGGAATTTTTCAATCTTTTCAACATTGTGAACTTTGGCCTGCCGGCGAATACGGTTCGCGGCTCAGGCTTCGGGCTGATCAGCCGCACCGCCGGCACTTCCCGGCAAATTCAGTTTTCGCTGAAACTCATTTATTAGGAGCTGGCTTCGCCCGTGCCAGCGACGGCGAATTCCAGCGCACACTCGCGATGCTCTGTTATCATCCCCGCCGCAGACTTTCGGAGGCTCAATGAGCTTCACGCAACGGCTGGATGAGATTCGTTCAGGGTTTGAGCGGCCGTTCTGGGTCGCGAACATCAGCGAAATTTTCGAGCGGCTCGCCTACTACGGTGCATTTGCTTCGCTGGCGAACTATCTGCACGAGACGTTGAGCTTTCCTACGGTGCAAACGGGAACGCTCGCTGGATTTTTCGGCGGCATGGTGTGGTTCCTGGCGATTTTCGGAGGCGCAGTCGCCGATCGTCTCGGATTCCGTCGCGCCCTTTCTCTTGCATATCTGCTTCTGGCCGGAGCGTATTTTCTGTTGGGCTCGATCGGCGCATCCTGGCTCGCGCCGGTGCGCAATGCGATGCCGATGACGCTGTTCGTCGGTCTTATTCTTCTGTTGCCTGCGCTCGGCATTTCTCTCGTGAAGCCGAGCGTTGTAGGAACGACTGCGCGCGCCTCGCGAGAAGAAGTGCGTTCTTTGGGCTACTCGATTTACTACACGATGGTGAACATCGGCGGCTTGCTGGGACCATTCGCTGGTTCTTTGGCGCGACGCTATCTCGGAGCCGGTAAGATTTTTCTAATCGCCGCGGCGGCGGTTTTTGCGATGTTCTTCTTTGTACTTGCGTTTTTCCGAGAGCCAAAACGCATTGACGATCGCCCTGTGCCTACGATTGGAGAAACGCTTCGGAACTTCGCCACCGTGCTGGGCAATCCGAAGTTCATGATTTTTCTACTGATTTTCACGGGCTACTGGATTGTGTTCTGGCAACAATGGATCGTGATGCCAGTGTACCTACACCAGTTCGTTGGCAAGGATATTGACGTCGAACGAATCCTAATGACGGACAGCATTATCGTCATCACCTGCACGATCCTGCTGAATCAGCTGACAAAAAAACTTCCGGCATTCAGCGCCATCATCCTCGGAACATTTATAACGGGCATTTCGTGGCTGATCCTGGCGTTCTACCCTTCGATGTGGGGAGCGGTGGCGACGATCGCGGTGCTCGCCATCGGCGAAATCGTTCACCAGCCTCGTTACTACGAATATGTTTCGCGGCTTGCTCCGGAAGGGCAGCAAGGAACGTATATGGGATTCGCTTTCGTACCGCTTGGAATCGGCTCGCTCGTTGGAGGATGGTTCGGCGGCAAGATGCTGAATTACTTCGGCGAAGTGATGAATCGGCCGCGTTGGACCTGGTTCGTGATCGTGGGCGTGGGCCTTACGACGACTCTTTTGTTGTGGATTTACGACCGGATTGTGAAACCGGGAAAAGCATCGGCGTAGGAAATCGAGGGCTAATTGACCAGGCGGCGCAAAGATTCCAGCGCCTGGCGGGCGAGCGAATAGCGGGGCTCGATTTCGAGCGATGTCTTGAAGCAGCGGATGGCCTCGGTGTACATCTCTTTCGCGAGGTAGGCTCGGCCGAGGTTGTAGTGCGGAAAATGGCGCGGCTCATAGCGCTTGGCGTCCACGGCTTGCTGCAGCCATGGAATGGCCTCGTCGAAATGGCCCAATTCAATCATGTAGGCCCCAATGTCGTTGTAAGGATTGCCAAAATCGGGATCGATCTCGATGGCACGCCTGCACTCGGCAATCGCATCTTCCAGTTTGCCCTGGAAGTGATAGGTCCAGCCCAAGAAGGTGTGCGCTTCCGCCGTGGGATGCAGGTCTAATGACGATTGATAGAGTTCAACCGCACGCTCGTAATCGCCTTCCATCTGCGCTTGATACGCATCTTGCAGGACTTCCCACGCTTGAGTAATGGTCTCCTGATTCATGACCCCATTCTTATCACTCATAGCTGCCTTCCGCCTACGGTACAAAAGTCCCAGAAGTGCCTCAGCGGAACCTGTACTTTTTGTCTGGCCAAAAACTGGCAATTTCGCGAATATCCAGCCAAAATAGTGCTGTGAGGCATCTAATCCGTCGGGGGAAAAACGTGAACCGCTCTCTTGCTATTCTGGGAATTGTATCGCTGGCATGTGCCGGCGCACTTTTTGCGCAGTCCAGCCCGTCGAAATCGGGCTCGACGAAGAAATCCGCAGCCGGTGCCGCGAAAGATCCGGCGGCGGTGAAGCGCGGACACGACGTCTTTCAGGAAAAATGCAGCATTTGTCATTTTGACACCAGCGAAGCGAAGAAAATCGGCCCCGGCTTGAAGGGACTCAACAAGCGCGGCACATTCAGCGTGAACGGAAACAAAGTTACCGACGAAAACCTGAAGACTTGGATCGAAAATGGCGACTCGCTGATGCCGCCGTTTAAGGAAGCTCTCGAAGAAGCTCAGATTAAGGACGTCATCGCTTACGTGAAGACGCTTTAGTCCTAACGCGGAGCCGAGAGTTCGCCTTCCAAGGTGGCTCTTTTCCTCAGCTAAGGCGAATCAGACGTTCAAAAGAGAAAAACCCCCGCTCGCCGGAAAAACCCGGCCGCGGGGGCCTTAATCTCCAAGAAAAAAACTACTTCAGGATCGCATCCTTCAACGCCTTCGCTGGACGCAGGCGTACCACCGTCTTGGCCTTAATCTTGATCGCTTCCCCCGTCTGCGGATTGCGGCCCATGCGCGCCTTGCGGTGCGCCTTGACGACGCGGCCGATGCCCGGGATCACGAACTTGCCTGCTCCGCCCTTGGCTTCTTTCACCGCCAGCTTGTGCAACTCTTCAAAGAAAAGAGCCGCTTGCTTCTTCGGAGTGCCGAGTTTCTCCGCGATGTGCGAAACAATCTTCGTCTTGCTCAGTGGCTTAGCTGCCATCTAGTTTGCCTATCCTCCTGAATTTTCTTTCCATCCCGGCTGCGCCGGGACCAGCCACGGA
>DATLVG010000025.1:0-3474 GCA_035577625.1 Candidatus Dormiibacterota bacterium | reverse complement strand
GGCACCGCTGGATCAGGTCATGCGCGTTTTTGCGACGACGCAACGCTCGCGGATACCGGTTTACCGGGGAACGATCGACCACATGCTCGGCTTTGTGCATATAAAGGACATGATGTGGGTGCTGCTCGATCGCGAACGGCGGTTGCAGGAGCGCGCGGCGTCAACGCCATTCGATTTGCGTCGAGTTTTGCGCGAACTTCTGATTGTTCCGGAAACGAAGCCAGCGTCCGAGTTGTTGGCTGAATTTCGAACGAAGCACACCTCGATGGCCGTGGTGGTCGACGAATTTGGAAGCATTCTTGGCCTCGTGACGATGGAAGACATTCTCGAGCAGCTTGTCGGCGAGATTCACGATGAATTCGACGTCGTCGAAAAGCCGCTCACGCTTGCGGATGGCGCGGTTGTTTTTGATGCCGCATTGAGCGTTCGCGATTTGGATACGCAATACAACATCGCGTTGCCCGAAGATCCCGCTTATGCGACGGTCGGCGGGTTCGTACTCGATCAACTTGGTTTTATTCCGAAGGGCGGCGAAAGTTTTGACTTCGGCAATTTTCGGTTTAACGTTGTCGAAATGGACGGCCGCCGCGTGGCGCGGGTAAAAATTCAGCTGCTGCCACAAGACGGCGCTGGTGGTAGTGGTCCCTCTTCCGCCGAAGGTTTGCGCAAAGTCGAATCGAACTCCCCTTCTTCTGGTTCGTAGTCTGTCCTGCATGGTGCTGCAGGGCGACACCCGGCAGAGTGTCAGCATGGACAAGATCTCGTGGCGCGAGCGTTGAGTTCCGCGAGGCTCCCTTAGAGAATGAATGAGTGAGTCCCCAAAAGCGCCGGATCGCCGACTACTTGCGGCCCAAAACGCTGACAATGCTGTTGCTCGGATTTTCTTCGGGCCTTCCTTTTTATTTGGTCGGCAATACGTTTGGCTACTGGCTGCGTGATGAACACACGTCCCTAACGTGGATCGGTTTTTCTTCCTGGGTAGGTCTTGCCTATTCGCTGAAAATTCTTTGGGCGCCAATGCTCGATCGCGTTGACTTGCCGCTCTTTAAGCGGCTCGGCCATCGGCGCGGATGGATGATGTTCTCGCAGATTGTTGTCGGGCTCGCGCTGGCTGCCATGGGCGGAACGGGCACGAAAATGGGACTCGGCCGACTTGTCGCTCTCGCGCTAGTCGTCGCGCTTGCCTCAGCGACACAAGACATTGTGGTTGACGCGTGGCGAATCGAATCGGCCGACGACGGAGAGGAGCAAGGCCTCCTCGCGTCTGCCTATCAGTTCAGCTACCGGCTGGCGCTCCTAGCTACGGATTCCCTTATCCTTATTGTGGCAGCGGCGGTGGGCTGGCGTATGTCCTACGGTATCTATGGCGCATGCATGGCCATGGGAATGATCGCCACCTGGTTTGCGAGAGAACCGGCGCGAGCGGCTGTAGTGATGCATGAAAAGAAGCCTGAAACGCCCTGGCCCGGTTTGATGAATTTACTCGGAACAATTCTCGTCTACGCGGGGCTGCTCGCAGTGGCCGTGGGCGGGCTTTCCGTTCTCCGTCCGCTGACATTCCACGGATTCCGAGTTCAGGGCGTGCGCGTGCTTCTTGTCGGTGTAGCCGCGTTGCTGATTGGCTACTCCTTCGATGCCGTTGTGGGGTCGTTCGTCGTCTTCTTCCGCGCTCACGGCTGGCTTGCGCTGGTGATGTTGGCGGCCATCAGCCTCTACCGCATACCTGATTTCATGATGGGTCCGATGGCGAATCCCTTCTACCACGACCTCGGTCTTACGAAGCAAACGGTCGGAGCGGTGCGCGGCTCCATCGGACTCGTCGCTACGTTTGCAGGGATCGCTGCGGGCGGATTGTGCTCACTGAAGCTGGGCCACATGCGTGCGCTCATCATCGGGGGTATTTTGCAGGCGGCTGCGACTGCCGCATTTGCGACTCTTGCGTTTGTTGGTTTGAGCACTCGTCTCTTCGCGCTCGTCATGGCAGGTGACAACTTCAGCCTCAGCTTTGCCGGCGTTGCGCTTGTTGCGTACATGTCGAGTCTCACCAATCTCGGATATACCGCGACGCAGTATGCGCTCTTGAGTTCAGCTTATGCCTGGCTGGGAAAGATTTTGAAGGGATTTTCCGGCGCAACGGTCGAACGCCTGAGCGCCACGCATGGCCTCATTCATGGCTACGGCATTTTCTTTATTGCTTGTGGACTGACGGGCGTACCTGCAATCCTTCTCTTCGCGGCATTGGGTTATTGGCACAGGCGGAAGCAACCGGCCCCAGCCACTGCCTAGGAGAGTCTTTGCTCGCAACGCGAAACCGCTAGATGGCGGCGACGGAATCAGCGAGCTAGTGTCGGAAGAAACGACATTACTTTGCGGCAAGAACAACCGGTGTGCCCCGGCCAAGCGAAAGCGAGCGGGCTGCGCTTCCTTTATTAATTCCAATTTCAATGAAGCCGCCGGAGCCGACGTATGCGATTGGTTCTCCGGCCGCTCCGTGCGCGAAGGTGTCAACGAGCTTGTTGACGGTGTGAGTACCAACCTGCATTTTGAAATTACCGTTTTCTTGCGCATTTTCCGCGAGATGCTCGGATCGGAAATTTGTGATCAGGTTCCCGAATGCATCCACGCGCAGCACGACTCCCTTTAAGGCGCCGTCTGCTTCCTTTGGTTTGGGCATGGAGAACTTTTTGTAGTCGTTGATTTCGTCGCCCATGCTCGGCGTTTGCCAACCCTTGGTCAGCCAGGCTGCGACGGGCGCGAAAACATCTCGTCCATGAAAAGTTTTGCTGACCGGGCTGAGGTAATAGTGTTCGACATTGGCGTGACGCACGACGACATTATCTTCGCGCTCAAAAATGACCGATAGAACGCCGTTGTCCGGCGCGATGAAATATTGATTTTGCGCGCTGACGAGAATCGGCCGACGCTCAGTGCCGACGCCGGGATCAACAACAACGACGTGAACTGTCTTCGGCGGGAAGTACGCGTAAGCGGACCCGATGGTGAGAGCGCCGTCGAGTAGATCGTATGCGGTAACGTTGTGGGAAATGTCGACGATGGTCACATCGGGATTAATTTTCAGGATGACGCCCTTCATAGTGCCGACGAGATGATCGTTCGTTCCGTAGTCGGTCGTCAGGGTAATGATCGGATTGGGCACCGTATTCCGCCTTTTAAGAATTTCTTGCGATGGCATTGCTTGCCAATTGTTCGAAGGTTGCGCTTAAGCGCCTATGCCTCGACGTGCAGCTTCCGCCTTGCCTACTTTTGACGCTATCGAACGCGAGCGACGCCGTCAATAAACCAGGCGTTCGCTGCTGTGCAAAGGACAACTAGGTGGTGGGAAACAACCTCTGCAGGGCTTCTCTATCGAACCGCTGTCTTGGACTCGAGACTGGCGCAGTGACGAAAAAATGGGGGCCGAGCGGACCTGTACGCCTCGTTGGTCAGTTATGTATAATCAGGAAGTTGAGCAAA
>DATLVG010000024.1:0-16553 GCA_035577625.1 Candidatus Dormiibacterota bacterium | reverse complement strand
GTATTCGGTTCTCACGCCGCGCCGGATACCAAAAGCTCACACTCTGGACGCAAAGCATTCTTCACGCCGCCCGGCACATCTATGAACAGGCGGGCTTCCACGTGGTACAGCAACAACAGCATCACAGCTTTGGCAAAGACCTCATCGCCGAAACCTGGGAACTCAGCCTGGATAGTGCAACGAACGCCTCGAATTGACCACTATGCTCGGGACGGATAACATCATCCCTTCAGTTAACCAATGGAAGAACAACTCATCGGCCACTACAAAATCCTCCGCAAACTTGGCGGAGGCGGCATGGGCGTGGTCTACGAAGCCGAGGATTCAAGACTCGGCCGCCGCGTCGCGCTGAAATTTCTGCCTGAAGACAAATTGCAGGATTCCGAAAGCCATCAGCGATTTCTCCGCGAAGCTCGTTCCGCTTCCGCGCTGAACCACCCGGGCATCTGCACCATATACGCCATCGAAGAACATGACGGCAGAACTTTCATCGCGATGGAACTGCTCGAAGGCAAAGCCCTCGATCAAGTCATTCGCGGCGGCCCGCTTCCGCTCAATCGCACGCTCGAACTCGGCGTCCAGATCGCCGACGCACTCGACGCCGCTCACAAGAAAGGTATCGTCCACCGCGACATCAAACCCGCCAACATTTTCCTCACAGACCGCGGCCCGGCAAAAATTCTCGATTTCGGTTTGGCCAAACTCGTCGCTGGTCATGGGGGCGACGCCACCATTCACGACGCGGACGTCACCCACCTCACAAGCCCCGGCCTCGCCGTCGGCACCATCGCCTATATGTCTCCCGAACAGGCTCGGGGCGAAGATCTCGACGCTCGCACCGATCTTTTCTCCCTCGGCGCCGTCCTGTATCAAGTCACGACAGGCAAACATCCCTTTCCAGGTTCCACTTCTGCTATCGTCTTTGAAAATATTTTGCGCAACACGCCGCCGCCTGTTACTTCGAACTTGGACTTGCCTCAGGAACTCGACCGCATTCTCAACAAGGCCCTCGAAAAAGACCGTGACTGCCGCTACCAGGTCGCCGCCGAATTTCGTGCCGACCTGAAACGTCTTCTGCGCGAAGTCGATTCCGGAAAAGTCCTCACCACTTCGGTCCCCGCCATCAGCGGCTCATCGCTTCCGTCTGCGTCCGCCTCGGCTCTTGAAGTGGTTTCGCCTGCGCCAAGTAGTGGCTCCGTGCTGATCGAAGCAGCGAAGAAAAATAAATTTGGCGCCGGCATCGCTATTTTTCTCACTCTCGCCGTTTTGCTCGCCGCCGGCTACGGCATTTTCACTTTCTCCTTTCCGCATAAGGCCGTGCACGTTCCCTTCGAACATTTCGCCGTCGAAAATCTCTCGAACAACGGCCACACCGCTCTCGCCGCGATTTCGCCAGACGGAAAATATCTCGCGCTGGTGCTCGACGAAAACGGTTTGCAGGCGCTGCAACTCCGCCACATCCAGACTGGGAGCAACACGCAAATCGTCGCTCCCGCCGCCACGCGTTATATTGGCATCACGTTTTCTCCCGACGGAAGTTATCTTTATTTTGTTCGCCGCGATGAAGCAGAACACACCATTTCGATTTTGTGCGAAGCGCCGGTCCTCGGAGGAACGCCTCGCGTTTTAATTCGTGATGTCGACAGCCCCATCGCGCTTTCTCCCGATGGACAACATCTCGCCTATCTCCGCCAGGATCACGATTCGCCGACCTTTGATTTATTAATCGCTAAAACCGACGGCACGCCCGAACGCGCTCTCTTTAAGAGTCAAGCCATCGCCAGCGATAGCTACACACTCACTTGGTCGCCCGACGGAAAAACAATCGCAATTCCCATCGTGCAACCAACTCTCGACGACATCGCCGGATTTATTTCCGTCGACGCAAACACCGGCGCGCGCACAAATTTTGGAAATTCGCGCAACAAGATTTATTACGATCCCTCCTGGCTCGCCGCCGGTGACGGTCTACTCGTCACGAATATGGAAGCGGCCAGCGGAAAATTGCAGCGCCAACTCGGCATCGTCGCGTTTCCGCAAGGAACCTATCGCGCGATTACCGCGGACACCAACACGTACATCCGTCCGAGCCTTGCCGCAAACTCGCAAAGCTTTGTCGCGACGCAAGTTCAAGCGCGCGTAGATTTTTCCATAGCTCCGGCAAACTCCCCCGAAGAAGCGCATCCGCTCGTGCTGTCCTCGAAACAAATGGTGTGGCGGTGGGATTGGACGGAGGGCGGAAAGCTCGCGCTGCCGCAAGGCGGAGAAATTCGCATCGTCGATCCCGCGGGCGGCGAAGTGTTGGTCTTTTCGGGCCAGAACGTCGTGCCGGATCAAGTCGCTTCGTGCGGCGAAAAATATCTAATCGTGCGCATCATCGGGCGCGCTGGAAAAGCTGCAGCGAATTTGTGGCGCATTGATGCCAACGGCGGAAACCAGGTGCAGCTCACCTTCGGAAAAAGCGAAGCCGATCCGCATTGTTCGGCGGATGGAAAATTTATCTACTACGTGGATCGCGCGGATGGCAATCACGTCAAGCGCATCTCGATCGACGGCGGAACTCCGGAAGTGATGTTGAACGGCGGAGTCGGGCTTTTCGATCTTTCTCCCGACGGAAAGTTTCTTCTGACGACGGAAGTCCGTGAATTCGACCACAAGTTAATGCTGCGCGAAGACTCGACGGAAACAAAAGCGACGCAATATCACGACATCGACCAGCGCGCGCAGGAAGGCGCGAAATATGCGCCGGACGGAAAATCAGTCACATATATAGTTCGCGAAAAAGGCGTCGACAATTTGTGGAAGCAGCCGCTCGACGGTTCACTGCACAAACAACTGACGCACTACAAAGAGGATCGCATCGGAGCGTTTGGATTTTCGCCCGACGGAGTAAAACTGGCGATCGAGAGAATTCACGTTGAATCGGATGCAATCCTCTTCCGCGATTCGCCCCCATAAATCCCTACGAGCAATTTGTTTCCGTACTGAAATTATTTCGGCGGTTGCGGCGCGGCGGCCGGCGGCGGATTTGTCGCTGGAATATTCACCGGACCGACACCGTTCGGGCGTGCGTAGTAACCGCGGCGCGCGCGTACCTGATAGCCGCCAAATTTTGGGACTTCCAGTTTGATGCGGTGGTATTTCCCATTGGGCACGAAGTTCGACGGGTTGTAGGTGATCTGATACTGATTGCGAAGTTCGTCTCCAATGTCCTGGAACGATTGATCCAAATCATCCACGTGATACGGGTAGAACGACCGGCCGCCGGTCTCTTCGGCGAGGTCTTGCAAAATTTTATCGCCATCGGTGAGGTGATATTTGCAGGTGCCGGTGGCCCGGCAGTCTTTTTCGGCGGTGGTTGTGACCCACTGGATGCTGGTGCTGATGGTGTAGATGACGACGCCAGTGCGCTGCGCCATTTCAACGGCTTCCGCGCGGGTGTGATCGGAAAGATTGTCTTCGCCATCGCTGATTAGAATCATGACGCGGCGAACGATGTCCGGCTGGTCGCCAGGAGGCCGCGGCGGGTTACTAAGATGTTTCGCACAAGCTTCGTAAATTGCGTCATAGACGGCGGTGCCGCCTCCAGCCCGCGTCTTGACGATTTGATCGCGCAACAGGCCGGTGTCGCCGGTAAAACCCTGAATGATTTGCGGCTCGTCGTCGAAGGTCATGGCGAAAGATTGGTCCTTGCCGCGGCGCAAAACGGTGTAGAGAAAATTGACGGCGGCGTCCTGCTCAAACTTGAGGCGATCGCGAATGCTGTTGGAAGTGTCCATCAACAGGCCGATGCGAAGAGGGATGTCCGACTGGCGGCTGAAGAACCTGATTGTTTGCGGAGTGTTTTCATCGAGAAGTTTGAAATCGTCCTGAGTGAGATCCGGAACAAGCTTGTTTCGCCGATTGAGAACGGTGGCCAGCACGTCAACGACGTTGACTGGAACTTTGATCGTGGTCTGGCTCTGCTGCGTCTCTTGCTGATTTGGAACTGGCGGTGGCTGCTGCTGTTGCTGCGCGCTTTCCGATATGGGCAAAGCGAGAAGGATGAAAGCGAGAAGGAGTGCTGTGATGGCCTGGCGCATGGTTAGGAATTATAGGAAGCCGGCAAGCGACGCGTCAATTTTTGACGAGCCGCTCGCGGCAGCCAATTTCTCCAAATAGAGTTTTAGGTCTGGTGCAAGTGGTGCAGTGATGGTGATCTGTTTTTCGGTGCGGGGATGTGAAAACGAAAGGCGTGCGGCGTGCAGAAACTGGCGATCGAGCGCGGGGAGTCTTGTTTTGCCGACGATAAGTTGCGCCGCGGCGCCGTAGAGAATGTCACCAACGACTGGGTGCTTGAGGGCTGAGAAGTGCACGCGGATTTGATGCGTGCGTCCGGTGTGGAGTTGGACTTGGACGAGCGTGGCGGCGCCGAACTCCTGGAGTACCGTCCAGTCGGTGCGGGCGGCGCGTGCGTTCGCGGATTTGCCTGCAGGCCGCGCGGACATCTTTATACGGCGCTTGGGATCGCGAGCGATGGCAAGTTCAATGCGGCCTTTCGCACCAGTGAGTTTTCCCTGCACGACCGCGAGATATGTTTTTTGCACTGTGCGCGACTGGAAGGCTTCGGAAAGCTTCGCGTGAGCGAAATCGTCTTTGGCGATGACGATCGCGCCGCTGGTGTCCTTGTCCAACCGATGAACGATACCAGGCCGTAAAGCATCGCCGGCTTGCGAGAGCGACTGGCCTCGGCCGAGAAGCGCGTTGACGAGCGTGCCGGTCGAATTCCCTGCTCCGGCGTGGACAGTCATGCCGGCGGGCTTGTTGATGACGAGGAGGTCGTCGTCTTCGTAGAGCACATCGAGCGGGATGGACTCGGCTTCCGCTTTGAGGGGAGCGCGCGGTTCCGGTTGGACGGTGACGCGTTCCCCGCCTTTGAGCTTTTGGCTCGGTTTGGAGGGCTGGCCGTTGACGAGAACAAGGCCGGAATCAATGAGTTCCTGGACGCGGGCGCGGGAAAGTTCGGAAGCATGCGCGGCGACAAAGCGGTCGAGTCGCGTGCCGGAGTCATCAGCGGATGCCAGAAGCTCGATGCGAGCGGAAGACACGCGGGGATTGTAGCAGCATGAGACAGGAGGTGAGCAATGTGGCCTCGTTTGCCGTCGGGGGTGTACCCCCCCGCGTTTGTGCAGAGAGAGCGGAAGCTGCTGAGAAATAAGGAGATGAGTTGCCGCGCACAGCAAAGGAGTGAAGGGAAGAGCAATCGAGCGGCACGGAGCGGGAGGCGGGATGGCGATTCCGGATATGGGCAGTCCAGATGGTTATCAAAAGAAAAGAGTCATAGGAGAGGCAAAAGGGATCGTTGTCAAAGCAAAGGGATAGCAAATCTGACCCAAATTGGGACGCGAAGAACCCGATTGAGGGGCATCCCGGGAAAAGCGGGTCGAGCGGTTCGAATAGAACCTGATTACTATTATACTATGTAAATATATATTTTATAAGTATTCGAATGGCAGAAACTGGTAGAGAGTGACGCTGCTAACACCAATGTGGATCTTGCAGCATAGCGCGCAGGCTGCAGAATTCGGGAGCTACAAGCGCGATTGGCGCGAGGTCACGTTGATCTCCATACGAAAAGCCACGGACGAAGATGCGGGCGACATTCTGACGTGCCTTGCCGCCGCCTTTGCGGAATACCGCGAGAGCTACAGTCCAGGCGCGTTTCGCGACACAGTGCTTACGGCAGAGACGATTGCGGAGCGCTTGCGAGAGATGACCCTATTCGTGGCGACCGGAGAATCCGGCAAAGTGGTCGGCACAATTGCCTGCGCTGTTGTCAGCGAGCACCAAGGCCACATTCGGGGAATGGCGGTTGTTCCCGAGTCGCAAGGAAGCGGCATTGCGCGACGATTGCTGATGCAGGCCGAAGCTTATTTTCGAGAACGGAATTGCACGAGAATCAGCCTGGACACGACCACGCCGCTCAAGCGGGCGATTCTGCTGTACGAAAAGTTTGGGTTCTCCCCTTCCGGGAAAGTCCAGGATTTCTTCGGAATGCCGCTAATGGAATACATCAAGGCCGTTTGATCCGCTGTCGAGTCTTGGCGAGCGGTCAAGTGGATTTATTGAACCCGGGTGCGCGCGAGCGGAGTTGCGAAAACCGCCCGCGCCCGGCGTTCTCGTCAGTACTGCAACTTCAAGGCAAACTGAACCACGCGCGGATTGCCGAGCGTGGTGTCGTACTTACCAAAGGCGCAAGAGGCCGAATCCAAGCCCTGAGCGCCGAGGCAGGCCGGTGAAAGCGACGTGTTGGTCACGGTGAAGTTTGGATGATTGAAGAGGTTGAAGAACTCGGAGCGGAACTCGAGTCTCATAGATTCGCGAAGGGGGATGATCTTCGCCACATAAAATTCCCATTGCTGCTGGCGAGGACCGCGAGCCTGGACGGGATTGCGGCCCAAGTCGCCGAAGAAAGCGCCAACGTGCGAGCCGGTCCCGGGCCCGCCGATGGTAAAGGAATCCGAGCCAGGCCCACCGAAGGTGTTGAGTCCGGAAACAGTCGTGCCGGTCGGGTTGACCGTTGTCGCGCCGAGAACGCCGGAGTTGTAAGAGGAAGTCGTGCCAGTGAACTGTTGCGGATCTCCGGACTTTCTCAAGTCGTTCAGGTTCCCGGCGACTTCTGGAAACAACGAGCTCGTTGCCAGTCCGAACACGTTGCTGCCGCAGGCGGAGCAAGTGAGGGTGAATGGCAGGCCGGACTGAAACGTGGAGATACCGCCAGCCTGCCAATTGCCGAGGATATGGTGGAGGATGCCGCTGGAGTTCCGGAATGCGGGGATCTCATAGCGATACGTCGCCTGCAGTCGGTGAGTGCGGTCAAAATTTGCCAGCGAGCGAACCTCGGTCGTGTCCAATTGATTTCCGCCGGAGTTGCCAAGATCCTGGGTTGCGCTGCCAGAATTGTTGTCGATTGCTTTGGAGTAAGTATAAGCACCCTGGAAAAACATGTTGGCGGTGCGACGATTAAGGGTGAACACGAAAGCGTTGTAGGTGGAATGGCCGTTACCGGTTACCGTGTTCAGGCCAGTCGTACTGAATCCGATTATGCCGACACGCGCATTGTTGTCGCGGCTCGAGACGGTTGTCAAAGTGGTCGTCGGCACGCCATTCGCCCCACCGACAACGATTGGATGATCGGCGTCGGCTAGGCGCGCCTGATTCAACTGGCGGCTCTGCAGCAGCTTGACGGCCTGCGTTCCGAGGTAGCCCGCTTCAATGGAAAAGTGCCATGGTAACTCGCGCTGGATCGTGAAATTCCACGAGCCAACGTACGGAGTGCGGATACCTCTCTCGAATGGGTTGAGCGAGAGCAATGGTCCCGTAAACGTCGGGGTACCGGCGGCGGAGAATCCGTTGAAGGAAGGGGGAGTCGGGAAGATCGGGAATTGAGACGGGACGGGCAGATTTGGAAATGGATTGCTTAGAGGCGTTCCAGGGGCGACGACGCTAGACAATTGGAAGAATGGCGCAGCGGTAATCAACTGGAGCAGCATTTGATTGGAGATGCGCACGTAGTACAAACCGTAACCGGCACGAACGGCAGTCTTGCCATTGCCACGAACGTCCCAGGCAAGACCGACACGCGGCGCCCAATTGTTCATGTCGTTGCCGAGGAGGGTAGAACGGTCGACCCCCGGCGTGCCAGTGATTGAGCCAAAATGAGCACTCGCAGGAAGTATGAAGCCATTCAAGAGCCCCGGGCCACCATTGGCAAGCGTGGCGGAATCCAGGCGTGACGGATCGAAATTGCCGAGACGATCTTTTACGTCTACGGAAGGGCCGAGGTAGTCATAACGTACGCCGAGATTTACGGTGAGGCGGCGCGTGACCTTCCAGTCGTCCTGGAAATAACCGGCGAGGTCACGTGCGCGAAAACCGCGATCAGTGATGCCGGTTCCGGCGAATGCCTGAAGAATATTTCCAGTCAGAAGGTCATTGAAAGTGTTGAAGAAGAGAAAGCCGCGAGAAGCAAAGTTGTTGAACAGATTGATCTGATAGCGGCGGTATTCAAAACCTCCGCGAAAGGTGTGCTTGCCGTGGGTCCAGGCGGCGGTATCGGCGAAGTGGTAGGTATTGTTAACGCTGGCCTGGTCGTTGTTGGTGGAAATTCCCCCGAAGGCCGGGAAAATGTCGTTTGTGAAAAACAAGGGAATGCCGGGGAAAACAGAGCTATTGAAGCGGGTCATTCCGATTTGGCTTAGAGTTGCCGGCTCCTTGGCGATGACATTTTGAGTAATCTGATTGAAACCAACGCGCGCCTCGTTGACGAGGTTCGGCGTAACCGTGTAAGTCCAACTCAGAGCCGCTAAGCGGTTGTTGCTCGGAGTAGTCTGGCCGCTCCCCAAGTTCCCCACACCTTCTCCGCCCAACGGGTCAAGCGTTTCGGTGTTGGCCCAGAAAAAGCGCTCCGAAATACGATGGCGAGTGCCGAGGTTCTTGTCGACGTTGGCATTGAATTGATCCTCCGTAAATTGCAAGGGGCGCGAAAAACTGAAGTTGCCAAATTGTCCGGGAGTTCCGTTCCCGCTCGGAATCAAGAAGCCGCCGTATTGGCCGGGAAGATTGAGCAAGGCCAAGGCAACGGGATTGAGGGAGCCAGGGGCCAAACCAAAAGCGGTTTCGATACTCGCCTGGTCACGCGAGGCCGGGAGAACCGGGAACTTGGTGGAAATTCCTCCGGCGACTCCGTTGCGCTGTCGATTCCCTTCGTACGAAACGAAAAAGAATGTCTCCTTTATTTTGGGCACAGGACCGCCAAAGTTGGCGCCAAACTGATTCTGCTTGAGCGACGGACGCGGAGTACCGTTGGCGTTGAAGAAAAACAAATTGGAATTGAGCACGTCGTTTCTCAGGAATTCATAGAGTTCACCGTGGAAGTGGTTGGTGCCACCGCGAGTCAGCACGTTGATGTTTCCGCCGGAGGTTTTGCCCTGAGAGGCGTCGTACAAACTGGTCTGGAGGCGAACTTCCTCAATGGAATCGGGAGACGGGACCGGGACATTGCCGAAATTGTTGTTGCCAAGATTGTTCGAGTCTACGCCGTTGATAACGAGGTTGTTGGCGGTGCCGCGCTGGCCCGCCACAAAAAAGGTGGGAGTTGCACCGCGGCCCGCGGCGGTGGCATCAGGCAATGAGGCGGAAGTGCCGGCGTTGTTGCCCAGCAAGAATAAGAAATTGCGCGTCGAAAGGGGGAGGTTCCCGACGACGTCTCCAGTGAGTGTCTCTCCCAAAGTCGAGTTTGAGAGATTAACGGTCGGCGCGGCCTCGCCTGAGACAAGCACTTCCGTCGTGACCTCGCCGACTTCCATGGTCACCTGGAGGTTGGTCACTTCGGTAATGTTAACGATCACCGGGTCGACGACACTGCGCCGAAATCCGGATTGTTCGACGATAACTTTGTACCTGCCTGGCGCGACGAGCGGAAAAACCACAACCCCGTCGCCCGCGGTTTCCTTGATCACCGGCGCGGAGACCGCGGATTCGAGGGTTACCTTGACGTTTTCAATCGTACCGCCCTTGGTGTCTGTCACCGTGAGCCGGACAGCACCGGTTTGCGAGGTGATTTGAGCGCGGAGCGGACTAAGCGAGATTGCAAATAGGACGAATGCAGCAAACAAACAGAGAACTGACGGCCGAGATAGACGCAACATTAAAGAACCTCCGGGTGAAGAGCCAGTATGGAGTAGAGATAAAACATCACTCAGGATTGCTAATGGCACACAAGCAACATAAGTTCCAACGAACGAGCGGAAAGTTGGGTGCAGGTATGTAAGACAAACCCCTGCATTGTCATTGAGTTATCTTAATTCGAGCACCGACTTATAGCTCAGAGTTGAGGTTTTACTACAAAAATATGGAGAAGTAATACGGCAACTTCTCATAATTCGTAATTTTCACGATTAAGAAAGTGTGTGGCTGGAGAAAGTCGTTGTCACCGTCTGCGACCTCTCAGACAGACGGCTTGGAATCGGGCGAGGGCGCTGTACCCCAGCGGGATTGGCACGCTTGGCGGAATTTTTCGCGTTCTTCGGGGGTCATGCCTTCCCAGCGGTCGCGCATTTTGCGGCGGAAGCTTGAGTGATTACGCGCGTGGCCGCACATGCCGCCGAAAAGAATGCGGCAAAGAGCGAGCAGTCCGAGCGCTTGCCAGAAGGTGATGAGCTTCCAGCCGAAAAGCGGAGGCAGCAGCCAGTTCCAGAGATGCATTACGGCTTGGCCGCCGAGCCAGACGAAGGCCGCGATTGCGAGAATTGCGAGCGGGGCGATCCAGATCAGCTTCTTTTTATTTCTCGTGTTATGCATGGTGCACTCCTTACTTCTCTACTTGCCGAAAAATTCGTCATGAATGCTCTGTAGTCTTTCGCGGAGATGCAACACCGCGTAGCGTTTGCGCGCGAGCAGCGTGTTGACCTTCACGCCGGTTTCCGCGGAGAGTTCCTTGAAGCTGCGACCTTCGATTTCGTGCGCGACGAAGACTTCGCGCTGCTCAGCGGGAAGTTCGTCGAGCGCGACCTCCAATTCGTCGAGCAACGCATTGCGGAGGTACTGCGCTTCCGGGCCAGCATCCGGCGACGGCAGCAGATCTTCGATCTGCAGATGCTCGCCGTCTTCGAATTCCACTGCCGTGTCGCTGAAGCTCTCTACGCGTTTCTTGCGAAACAGGTCCGTGATGCGATTGCGCGCAACGCGGAAAAGCCAGCCGGTGACGTGCTCGATGGGCATCAGCAGGCGATTGGCTTCGACGAGTTCGTAGAAGACTTCCTGCACGATGTCTTCGGCATCCGCGGGATCGGGCACACGGCGGCGGATGAAATTGCGCAGGCGGCTGCGCTCGCCCGCAACGATCTCGGAGATTTGACGATCTTGCTCGGTCATCGCGGCGGTGCTCACCGGCCCATCCATCCAGTTATGAAGACGGATGAGGAGCGAAAATATTGTAAGGATTCAGGTCTACGAGAAGGTTCGCTCCGAGAAGCCTCCCAAGAATCACCACAAGTGGCGGACGAAATAGGCAAGGCCAACAAAATTGAACAGTAGTCCGACTACTCCGAAAACGAGCCGACCATACCAGAGAGGCGCGGGTCTATGGCCATATCTGTAAACGAAATTCTTGCCGAATATGCCAAGTGCCCAACACGCGCAACCCACAAGAATCGAAAAGAGCGCCATCTCGCGCGTCATTGGTGCGTGCATCATGGGTTCGAACGAACAGTGGGGTAGGTTATGCCGAGTTGTTCCAGGTACGTTTTGTATTTGGACGGGTCGAAGTAGAACTTTTTGAGTTCGGGTATAAATTTTTGCATTTTTTCTTTGTTGAGTTCGACGGCGGGCTGGTCGGTGGAGGCGAGGAAGGATTCGTAATGAACGTCTTTCGTTTCAACAGTGCGGAAGTAGTCCCAGGCCTCGGTGACGAGCTGCGGCTGCAAGAGGAAATCGAGGGCGGTCATCGCTTGAACTTTTGCGCCGGCAGTGGAGCCTTTGTGGGCGATGGGCGTAGCCATGGCTACAGCGTTCGGCCAAATGTGGCCGGGAAGATTCGGGATGTTCGCGGGGAACATGAGATAGACCATCGGGACATTCCAGGAGATGTCGCCGACGTCATCAGAGCCGCCACCTGAGAGTGTTTTTGCGGGCTCTTCGAGCGGCTCGATCTTTGACTTGAGGCCCTCCACTTTTGCGCCAATTTCCTTTTGCAGAGCTTTCGCAAGCGTTTGATCGGCTTCAGTCCACGCGGGCATGCCGACGGACTCGATATTTTTGTGTTGCGCTTCCGCAATCACTTTGTTGAAGAAAGGCGGCCAGGCGGAGCCGACGAGCTTGTGGTCGACTGTGGTGCCGGTGCTTTTCGCGGCGGAGTCGGCCACAGTGTTGCCGAGTTCATAGAGCGACTTGATGTGCGGGTAATCCATTTCACGGAAGTAATACCAGACGGAGGCTTCGGAGGGCACGACGTTGGGCTGATCGCCACCGTTGATGATGACGCGGTGCGAGCGCTGCGCGGTACGGAGATGTTCGCGGTTGAAATCCCAGGAGACGTCCATGAGTTCGACGGCATCGAGCGCGCTGCGGCCGTCCCACGGCGCCATGGCGGCGTGCGCGGCTTTGCCATGGAAGAAATATTGGATGGAGACGAGACCGCTCCACGTGCCTTTGCCCGTGCTGTACGACGTGGAGAATTCATTGCTGACGTGCGAACCGAGGGCGATGTCGACGTCTTTGAAATATCCGGCGCGGACGTAGAAGGCTTTTGTGGCAACGAGTTCTTCCGCGATGCCGGGAAAGATTTTGATAGTGCCGGAGAGATGATATTTCTCCATCTGCTTTTTCAGGACAAGCGCGGCGGTTACGTTGACGGCCATGCCGGAGTTGTGACCTTCGCCGTGGCCCGGCGCGCCTTCGATGATGGGATCGTGATACGCGACGCCGGGTTTTTGCGAGGCGCGTGGGATACAGTCTTCATCCGTGATAAAGGCGATGACGGGTTTTCCGCTGCCGTAAGACGCGACCCACGATGTGGGAATTCCCGCAATTCCCTTTTCGGTCTTGAAGCCATTTTTCTCGAGGATGCCAGTGACGTATTTCGAGGTTTCGACTTCCTGGAAGCCGAGTTCGCTAAAGCTGAAAATCTGGTCGACCATTTGCTGGGTGAAAGTCTGCAGCTTGTCAGTTTCTTCGAAGGCTTCGTGCTTCAGCGCGTCCAAGGCGGGCGCCTGTTGAGCGCAAGTAACGGGCAATAAAATCAGCAAGATAGAGAGAGTTGAGAGAGGCTTGAGCAAGGTGAACCGCCTTTGCCCGTGAGGGCTGGGAAATGCGTCAAAAATGATGCGTAGTTTACCTCAAGAACGGAAGAAGTGTGGGCGCGGCGCGCGTCTAAAAGAAGGTGCGCGCGTTGACTTGAGCGCAGCGGAAAACTAAGATTCTGGCCCTGTGACCGATAGGCGAGGAAGTGGCGAAAAAATGGAAGGCTCATCGAACGAGCCGCAAGATTCCGGCGGCAACCAAAAGGTATTGGTTGCAGTCGTGGCAGCGGTCGCAATCGTGGCGATCGTAGCGGGCGTTACCCGTTTCAAACACAACGACGTGCCAAAAAGCTTCAGCGTAAGCGGCATGCGCGTCGAGCGAATGACGCGAAACGGCAAAGCCGCCGGGGTGGCGATCTCTCCAGATGGGAAGAGCACTGCGTATGTGTTGCGAAACGGCTCCGAGCAAAGCGTTTTCGTGCAGCGGAATGGGACCGCGAGCGACGTTCAACTGATTGCGCCGGACAATATAAACTACGGCGGGCTGGCGTTTTCTCCTGACGGATCAATGCTCTACTACACGGCGTCTTCGAAAGACAATCAGCTGTATAGCTCGCTATTTAAAATGCCAGTGACCGGCGGCGCTGCGACGAAACTTGTCGACGATATTGATACCGCGGTCAGCTTTTCGCCGGACGGAACACGATTTGCGTTTGTACGCGGCGTGCCGGACAAACGAGAAGTGGATTTGATGACAGCGAACGCGGACGGAAGCGGCGTGAAAGTCGTCGCAAAAAAGGCGGGCCAAGTTTACCACGCGTCGCTGATTACGCCGGCGTGGTCGCCTGACGGCAGGACGATCGCGTTCACAATTTATCAGTCGACGAACCGGCGAATCTTGATGGCGGTCGCGCCGGACGGCTCGGGGCTCCAGGAATTTTACAAAACGCATGATGATCTGGGCCGGCCGCATTGGCTTCCCGACGGCTCGGCGATCATTGTGCCGGTGCGCGAAGGAAACCTCGGAGACCGCGGACAACTTTGGAAGGTGGACTTCCCTTCCGCGCAAGCGCAGCGGATTTCGAACGACCAGCGCGACTACAGCACGCTGTGGTTCGAATTGAATCACGACGCGACGGCACTGGCCGCCGTGGAAACAACGATCACCGGCGATCTTTGGCTTTTGCCGGACGGCGACGCGGAGCACGCGCAGCAATTGACGACCGAAGGAACGCTGGTCGTTTATGTGTCGACTTTCGGCAAGGACAAGATTCTCTACGAGACGCGCGAGGGTCACATTTTTACTGCCGACGTCGACGGCGGAAATTTACACCAGGTGAAGATGGGGAACGCGGGTTTGCGCGACGTGGCGGCGTGCGGCGACGGCAAGCACATCGTGTATTCCGAGACCTCGGGAGAGACGCCACAACTTTGGCGTGTGGACGCGGACGGCTCGAACGCAAAGCAACTTACGAATGAAAAATCGGCGACGATGCCAAACTGTTCGCCTGACGGCCGATGGATTTTTTATTGGAACGAAGAGGAACACAGTTTTTATCGCGTTTCGATCGATGGTGGCTCGCCGTCGAAAACAGCTTTGACGAACCCTAGCGATCCTTACGTGCGCTTCTCGCCAGACGGCAAGTGGATTACGTACACCGCCGAGAGCATGGAGCATCCTCAATCGCCATATACCGTGGTGATCGCGCCGGCGAACGGCGGACCTGCGACGACCACTTTTCCGATGGTGCCTGGGATGGGAATGGCTCCACCGCAGTTTGCGTCAGACGGACACGGTCTGTACTTCAATCTAATGCGGCAGGGCGCCTCTAACATCTGGAAGATGGATAAACCGAATGGCTCATTGAAACAGGTAACGAATTTTCCGTCAGGATTGATTGCTTCGTATGTTTGGTCGGACGACGGAAAAACATTGTACGTGGCTCGCGGGACGCGTAGCAGCGACGTTGTGGAGTTGAAGGCGCCGTAGTTGTTCAGGTTTGCGCTGGCGCGCCTGCGGCTCGACCGGTAGCTTCCGTCACATCACGCAGTCGTTCTAATAGCGCGGGCGAAAGCTGCCCCCACTCGAAACGCCACGACCAATTCCCCTTTTGACGGCCAGGAAAATTCATACGGGCTTCGCCGCCGAGGCCGAGTACGTCCTGGAGCGGAACGATGGCCAGATCAGCCCGCGATTCCATGACACATTGAATGCAAGGCCAATGAATCTCTTCGCTGTCCGTTCGCAGGAACGATTTAACGCGAGCCAGCGTTTCGCGATCGCCAGTGGCGTGGTCACGCTCCGCGTTCTTTCGTAGTTCACTCCACCAGCCGTTCGTCGTGTTGTTATCGTGAGTGCCGGTGAAAGCGACAGTATTTTGCGAGTAGTTCGTGGGCAGGTGCGTTCCGTCTTCGCTGAATCCGAATTGCATGACGGCAAGGCCCGGGAAGCCGAACTGATTTCGAAGCGCTTCCACTTCCGGACTGATCACTCCAAGATTTTCCGCGACGATGGGTGCGTCGCCGAGCTGTTGCTTGACTGCTTCAAATAAGGCAGCGCCGGGACCTTGCACCCAATGCCCGTTGCGGGCAGTGTCGTCTTGCGCCGGAACGGACCAAAACGCTTCGAAACCGCGGAAGTGGTCCACGCGAAGCAAGTCCAGATGTTCGAAGGCAAAACGGAAACGGTCAATCCACCAGCGGAAATTGTTTTGCGCGATGCGATCCCATCGATAGGTCGGGCTGCCCCAGCGCTGGCCGTCGGCGCTGAAATAGTCGGGCGGAACGCCGCCGACCGAGTGCATGTGGTGATTCTCATCCAAATCGAAAAGTGCCGGATGGCTCCAGACATCGGCGCTGTTGTATTCAACGTAGAACGGGAGATCGCCAAGAATCGAAATGTTCCGCTCGCGGCAGTATTTCCGAAGTTGTGTCCACTGACGAAAAAATTCAAATTGCAAAAACGAATGATAACGCGCAATTTGCGCGGAGGGTTTTCGACGCGGGTCGAACGTGTTCCAGGGCCTGCCGCGATTTGCATGACGCAACGCCATGAAGTTCATGTACGGCTCGAGCCACCACGAGTTGTGTGCGACAAAATCGTGATATTCCTTCGATTCGGAAAAGGCGAGGAATGCCCGGCGCAACAGTCTCTCTTTGTAGCGCGTGACCGCGGAATAGGCGACTCGCCCCGCAGGAAAGTGCGGTACGGTACGCAAGTCTTTTGACGCCAGATAGCCCTGTGCGACGAGTTCGTCCGGACTGATCAACAGAGGACTGCCGGCGCATGCCGAGCACGATTGATACGGCGAATTAAACGGTCCGGGCGGACCAAACGGCAGGACGCACCACACCCGTTGCCGGGCATCCGCAAGCGCATCGGCAAAGTGACGGCTTTCTGTTCCAAGATCGCCAACGCCGAAACGACCTGGGAGCGACGTCAGGTGCAGCAGAACCCCGCTGGAACGCTGAAGTTTCACGGCAACAGGTTCACGTGAGCCGGCTTGTTGACCGCATCGTAGATTTGCGGCGACTCCATAAGCGTTCTCATTGAGCTACTAGAGTACCGTCAGACGCCAGGTTCGACGAAGCGGGCGGCCGGATGCGTGCCGGACAGTCACCTCCTGCGATGCTTCGTCACGCGGCGCAAGAAACTGTGGCCGAACGACTTCCGTCTGTGAGAAATTAGGAGAGGATGCGCCCGTAGCTCAGTTGGATAGAGCATCTGCCTTCTAAGCAGAGGGTCGCGTGTTCGAGTCACGCCGGGCGCGCCAT
>DATLVG010000023.1:0-26784 GCA_035577625.1 Candidatus Dormiibacterota bacterium | reverse complement strand
TTCGACGTCAACGCCTATGCCCAACGAAGCTAAGGCCTCTTGGGTTTTTGGCATAGTTTTCGGAATATTCTTGGTCGGCGTATTTGTTTTTGCACCGCAATCATTGCCTGAATTCAAGCAGCAGATTCTTGCCTTTATTTGTGCCTCGCTCGCTGGCTTTTTTGCAGTATTTTTCACCGGAGCCTTATTATTAAACGCAGAATTGCCACTGCCGGGTAAATGGATTATCAAAGGGGGCGCTGGTTTTGCGCTTTTCCTTATAGTTTTGTTTTGGTGGAGAAGTTCGTCTGCTCCGATTTCCGTTGAACCAACAAAACCAAGTACCTCTACAACGAGCGGTTCTCCAACAGGTACGACACACGACCCGGTCGTCGTTCCGCCGCTTGATATTCCGCCCATTGTTAACGGGGGCGCTCCAATCGGCATAAAATTTCAGAATAGATACACAAAAAATAATATTCAGTGTCTTGGAGAAACTGTCAAAGTATCTGCAACAGAATGGGAGGAGAGAAACGCCTCAGGCAGCCCGGAAAGCTGTTATGTAGATGCCGTAATTTTCAAATATACAGAGCGAGAATCGAAGGACACCAAATACTTCTTATTGTATGAAGAAGGCCGGAACTTATTTGCACGTATTCCCAATATCCCGGTCGGGGAGACTGGTCCAACCGACTGGCGTCAGCCTCCTTCGCAAGCATGGAATGCGGGGCGCGTATTAACCCGAGTGAACTAGACAATTCGACCCGAGCGAGGCCGCGAAAGTGGCCCGGGCCGGACATATACCCACATTTATACCCAAAACTATACCCAAGCCGCACCAAAAGATGCTCCATAATGCGAATTATGCCTAATGTTGGCGCGTCTAAGTCGTTTAAAACCAGCGTTGCCTAATTCAAATCCACTTTAGGAAACTGCTGCTCTATCCATCTGAGCTACAGCCCCGACAACCTCAGTTTATCATCACAATTCCGCGCCACGTCACGCACAACTTCGAGGCCTCTGTCGCCATCCAACGTGCTTGTCTCACCCGCCGGCAATCCTTCGGTGTGGTAGTATCGCTGTCGCCGCCCGTTTCACTTGCCGCATCGATTCACACCGGAGGTTTCCATGGGCAAAAAGCTTCGCATCCTCCTTATTGCTATCGTCGTAATTGTGGTGCTGCTTATCGCCGTACCCTTGCTGATCCCCGTCAACAAGTTTCGTCCGACGATCGAACAGACCGCCTCCGATGCTCTCGGCCGCAAAGTCTCTGTCGGGGATCTAAGTCTCTCGCTTCTGTCTGGGTCGCTAACTGCCAAGGATCTGTCCGTCGGTGATGATCCGAAATTCAGCCCATCGCCCTTTCTCACCGCAAAATCGCTCAGCGTCGGTGTCGAAGTTCTTCCTCTGATCTTCTCCAAAACGTTAAACGTCACCGGCATCAGCATTGATGAACCGCAAGTCACGCTCCTCCGCAATTCCGCCGGTCAGTGGAACTATTCCTCCCTCGGCGCCTCCGCTAAGCCCGCGACGAAGTCTTCATCCACCGCGCCGGGTTCCACACCCGATGTTTCTGTCAAAAAACTCGAACTCAAAGACGGCAAGATCATTGTCGGCACCACGACTTCGCAAAAGAGAAACACCTATGACCACGTCACCGTCACCGCGAGCGACGTCTCCATGAATTCGAAGTTTCCGCTCACCGTCTCTGCCGAACTGCCTGGTGGCGGTCAGTTCAAGCTGGATGGCAACGCAGGCCCAGTCGATAAATCAGACACAGCGTTAACGCCGCTCGATGCGAAAATTCACGTCAGTTCGCTTGACCTCGCGCGCACCGGCTTTCTCGATCCCAATCTTGGTCTCGGGGGGCTCGTTGATATGGACAGCACCATCGCCGCTCAAAACGGCAGCGCGGAAACCAAGGGCAATCTGAAGCTGTCCAAAGCGCTGTTCGTGCAAGGTGGTTCTCCGGCGGGAGTTCCCGCCGTCATCGAATACGGGACCAAGTACGATCTCCGCAAAAACTCTGGCGTCATCCTTCCATCGTCGGTAAAAATCGGTTCGGCTGTCGCACATCTTAACGGCACCTACGAATCTCGCGGCGAAGAAACTTCCGTCGACGTCAAACTCGTCGGCGACGCGATGCCCGCAAAAGACCTCGAAGCGTTCTTGCCCGCCATCGGTGTCAATCTTCCCAAGGGTGCCTCACTTACGGCAGGAACCCTCAGCACCAATTTGGATATAAAGGGCCCAACCGACAAACTCGTGACCGATGGCACCATCGGCCTCAACGCTGCCAAGCTGGAAGGCTTTGACCTTGGCTCGAAAATGGCCGCCATCACCGCACTCACCGGACTGAAGACCGGCAAAGACCTCGAAATTGAAAAGCTCGCGACTAACGTGCACATGGCGCCAAATGGCCTGCGCGCCGAGAATTTCAACGCCATCCTGCCCGCTCTCGGCACCCTCGTCGGCGGCGGCACGCTCGATTCGAAAAATAATCTCGACTTCAAGA
This sequence comes from Candidatus Dormiibacterota bacterium, assembly GCA_035577625.1. Lineage (GTDB taxonomy): Bacteria > Acidobacteriota > Terriglobia > Acidiferrales > UBA7541 > Acidiferrum. Next base: position 24,290 of record DATLVG010000023.1, on the reverse strand, counting down.
TGGCCGCAACCCTCACCGGCGGCGCAATCGGCGCCGTGGGAAACGCGGGTAACGATATCGGCTCTTTGCTTGGTGCCGCGACCGGGGCAGGGAAGGGTAGCTCTTGCAAAGGCGGCACAACGATTCCGTTTCTGATCCAAGGCACGTCTTCCGACCCTAAATTCGTGCCGGACATCGGTGGCGTTGCAGCTGGCCTCCTCAAATCCCAGCTGGGTTGCACCGGCGGCACTCTGCTGGGAGCAGGGGAAAAGGGCGCTAAAACTCCGGAAAACGCGGTCGACACGATCACCGGCCTTTTCGGCAAGAAGAAAAAACCGTAGTCGCTCCGCGTTCTCACATTCAGGGAAGCATGAGTTTTCCACAGCCTGAACTCATGCGTTGCGTTCTCCCGTTTTTTCCTTTCCCAATTCTTGACTCTTCTCCGACTTATCAGTAGCCTCGTGCGTTCATGTTCACGGTTCCTATTCGGATTCGTCCTGCCGTTGTTTTGCCCGAGGTGCTCCCAATGAAATGGAACGTTTCTCGCTGCTGTCTGCCCGTAGTTGTCGTTGCGTTAATCCTCTTTTCGCAATGTACGGGCGCGCCGGTCGCCTCCGCGCAAGGCGGCGAGCCGCAATACTTCGCGATTCGAGGCGCAAAAGTTGTACCGGTCTCTGGTCCAACGATCGACGACGCAACAGTCGTTCTCGCGCGCGGCGTGATTCTCGCCGTCGGTGGGAAAGACGTTCCCATTCCTGCGGACGCACTCGTCATCGAAGGCAAAGGCCTTATCGTGTATCCCGGCCTTTTTGATTCCTTCACCGATATCGGACTTTCCTCGGCTCCTGCACCGCCAGCAGGCGAAGGCGGCCCCCGCGGCGGCGGAGGTGGTCAACCACTAGCCCGCGGGCCCGAAGATCGCCCAGGCGCCACTCCCTGGCGCAATGCCGCTGATGAAGCGAATATTTCGGACAAGCGCGTCGAAACCTGGCGCAACGCCGGTTTCACCACCGTCGTCTCCGCGCCCAAGGGCGGTTTCTTCCCGGGCCAAGCTGCCGTCTTTGATCTCGCTGGTGAACGCAACGGAGATCTCGTCGTCAAAGCTCCTGTCGCAATTCCAGTTTCTTTAAATCCCGCCGGCGGGTTCGGCAGCGGTTTTCCCGATTCCAAAATGGGCGTGCTTGCCTATGTCCATCAGGTTTGGCTCGATGTGGACTGGAGCACCAAAGTCGAAGCAGCCTATGAAAAAAGTCCGCGTGGCGCCGCACGCCCGCGTTATGACCGCGTCAATGCCGCGCTCGCCGACGCGCTCGAAGATCACGCGCTCGTTTTGATTCCCGCGAACAGCTCGTTGGAACTTCGCCGCGCGCTGGTTTTGGCTGATCGCTGGAAAGTTCCAAGCGTCATCGTTGGCGCGCACATGGCGTACGAAGTTGCGCCTGAACTTGCCGCCAAAAAGCTTCCCGTGATCGTAAATCTAAAGTGGCCCGAACCGGATAAGGACGCCGATCCCGACGACGTACCGAGCCTGCGTGAACTTCGCATTCGCGATCGCGCACCGTCTTCTCCGGCGGCGCTTGCTAAAGCTGGCGCGAAGTTTGCTTTCAGCTCCGACGGCATCACATCGCCCGCGGAGATCGTCAAAGCCGTCAAGAAATCGGTCGACGCCGGGCTTCCCGCGGATGTTGCACTTCGCGCGCTTACCCTCTCGCCGGCGGAAATTTTTGGCGTAGCAGACCGCACGGGCTCCATCGAAAAGGGCAAGATCGCAAATCTCCTCGTCACCGACGGTGACCTCTTCGCCGAAAAAACGAAGATCAAAATGATTTTCGTCGACGGCAAGAAATTTGAATTTCGTGAACCTGACCGGCCAAAGGACCCGCCGAAAGGCGACCTCACCGGCAAGTGGACCCTGAAATACACCACGCCTGACGGCGATGAAGAAAGTACCGCCGACCTGACGATGTCATCCGACGGCACTCTCTCCGGCACGGTCGCCAGCAAACGCGGCGTCGCCACCATCATCAGCGGCTACGCCAGCGCCGATAAATTCAACTTCGTCATTAACATGCCAATTCAAGGCAGCCCGGCCGACGTAAGTTTTTCCGGCACGTTTGAAAAGGACACCATGAAAGGCTCCATCGCCGTCCTCTCGTTCTCGATTGATTTCACCGGCACGCGCCCGGGTGCCTCAACGCGGTCGGCCACAGTCTCCTTGGGAGGTGCCCAGTGAATCGCTCGTCTGTCCTCCGTATCGTTTTCGCGCTCGCAGCTTTCCTGGCAACGGCTTGGTTCGCAACCGCTGCGACTCCGCCCGATACGCAACCGGTTATTCTCATTCAGAACGCTACCGTCCTCACCGTCACGCAAGGAACCATCGAACACGGTTCCGTCCTGATCAAGGATGGCAAGATCTCTGAAGTCGGCCCCAACGTGAAAGCTCCCAGCGGCGCTCAAGTCATCGACGGCACTGGCATGTTCGTCACGCCCGGCATCATCGATTGCCATTCGCACATCGCGGTGGACGGCAGCGTCAACGAAGGCAGCATCTCGGTATCGTCCATCGCGAACATTGCGGAAGTTCTCGACTCCGATGACGTCTCCATTTACCGCGATCTCGCTGGCGGCGTCACGACTGCGAATGTTCTTCACGGCAGCGCCAACTCCATCGGTGGCCAGACCGTCGTCATCAAGCTTCGTTGGGGCCAGCCTGCCGCGAAGCTCCCGTTCGAAGGCGCCCTCCCAGGAATCAAATTTGCGCTCGGCGAAAATCCAAAGCGCTCGAATTTTTCCGTTCCCGGACGTGAAAAGCGCTATCCCGCTTCCCGCATGGGTGTCGAAGAAACCATTCGCGCCGCATTCACCGAAGCCCGCGATTACAAGAACGCGTGGGATGCTTACAACAAGAAAGTTGCCGCCGGCGAGAAAAACCTCATCCCTCCCCGCCGCGATCTTCGGCTCGATCCTTTAGTCGAAGTTCTCGAAGGCAAGCGTTACGTCCATTCGCACTGCTATCGCGAAGACGAAATTCTCATGCTCCTTCGCGTCGCTAAAGAGTTCGGCTTCAAAGTCCGCACTTTTCAACACATTCTCGAAGGTTACAAAGTCGCCGACGAACTCGCAGCCGCCGGTGTCGGCGCCTCCACCTTCTCCGATTGGTGGGCCTACAAGGTGGAAGCGTACGACGCCATTCCGTACAACGCCGCTCTCATGACCAGGCGCGGTGTCGTCGTTTCCATCAATTCCGACGACGCGGAAGAAGCCACTCACCTCAACCAGGAGGCCGCGAAGACCATCAAGTACGGCGGACTTTCGCACGACGAAGCCCTCAAGCTCGTCACCATCAATCCAGCGATTCAGCTTGGAATTGATAAGCGCGTCGGCTCCATCGAAGTCGGCAAAGACGCCGACCTCGTCATTTATAATCGCGATCCCCTCAGCGCGTACGCCGTCGTCCAGAAAACCTTGATCGACGGACGCGTCTACTTCGACCGCCAGCAGGACATCGCCGGCCGTCCTGCCCTCGAGAAAGAGAAGAAAGAACTTCTCGAGAAAGAAAAGAAGGCTGGCAAGAAGCCTGACGAGAAGAAAGACGACAAGAGGCCCGGCGACAAGAAACCGGAAGAGAAGAAAAAGCCCGAGGACATGCCCAAGATGCCGCAAGCCGACGGTTTCGGAGGTGCAATTTGAATCGCCTTAGATTTTCCGCCGTGTGCTTGGGGCTATCTGTAGTCGCCGCGATTTCCTTCGCGACTCCTGCCCTCGCCCAATCCCCGGCATCTACGACCTACGCCATCACCCATGCTAAACTGGTCACGCTCGCTGGTTCCCCGATTGAAGACGGCACATTAATTATTAAGGACGGCAAGATCGCGGCGATCGGCGCCGCCGTCGAAGTCCCCGCTGGCGCACAAGTGATCGACGCCAAAGGCTTGCAAGTTTCGCCCGGCCTCTTCGACTCCGTCACGCAAATGGGCCTCAGCGAAATCGGCGCCGTCTCTTCCACGGTTGACTCCGCAGAAACAGGCGCGTTCAACCCGGACGTCGTCGCCGCCACCGCCGTCTTTCCTTCCAGCGAACACATTCCCGTCACGCGTGCCGCGGGCATCACGGAAGTTCTCAGCGTCCCCGGCAGCGGCGGTTTCGATTCCTTCGGCAATCGCGGCACACTCGCTGGTCAAGCCTCGGCGTTTCATATGGCCGGCTGGACGATGGAAGACATGCAAATTAAAAGAAGTGCAGCCATGGTGATCAATTGGCCCCCTATCGTTACGGAATCCTTTGATTTCGCCACGTTCTCGCGAAAGCACAAACCGTTCGCCGAAGCGAAGTCTGAATACGAAAAACAGATTACTCAGCTTACTGATTTGCTCGACAGCGCCCGCCACTATGCCCAGGCCATGGGCCACGGCGGTCCCTCCGACTTCGAACGCGATGTCAAACTTGAAGCGCTCGTACCTGTCGTTCGTGGCCAACTTCCCGTTCTCGTCTTTGCCGATCATGCTCGCGACATCCGTAACGCCGTCGAGTATTGCGAAAAACAAAAACTCCGCATGATCCTCGCCGGTGGCTCCGAAGCCTATAAAGTCAAAGACTTGCTCCGCTCGAAAGACGTGCCCGTTATTCTCCGTCCGGTTCTGACCGAACCCCGTGATGAAGATGACGCCTACGATCGCCTGCTTACCCAGCCGGCCGAACTCGTTGCCGCCGGAGTGAAAATCGCCTTCGCCAGCTTTGACAATTCCTTCGCGCGTCGCCTCGGCCAGAACGCTGCCAACGCCGTCGCTTACGGCCTTTCGCCCGAAGACGGTCTCAAAGCCGTCACGCTCTATCCGGCGCAAATGTTTGGCCTCTCCGATCAGATCGGCACGCTCCAAGTCGGCAAAGTCGCAAACGTCATCGTCACCAACGGCGACCCGCTCGACGTAACCACCGACGTCAAATACGTCTTCATCCGCGGCCAATTGACCTCGCTGGACAACAGGCATAAGCGGCTCTACGAGAAGTATCTCAATCGGCCCAAGTCTTAGGCCGGTTTGCTTCAAATCACCGAGCGTAACAAGCAGGTCCCGCTACGAACCGGCTGGCGCTGCTCGTTCCTCGCTCAACAATTTCGGTGAATTTACCTTCATCCTTGCAACTTTTGCTTTTCCGCTGCGTTTCTAATGGTGAACGCCAATGACCGGCTTTTCCCGTACCCTCATTTTTCTCGCAACCCTCGCCTGCGCCGCCGCTTCCACGCCTGCTCAGGACGCCAACAAGATTCTCGAGGATGCCATCAAAGCCTCCGGCGGCTCGCGTGCCCTCCGCAAACTGCAAACCGTCTCCTGCGAAGGTACCGTGACTCGCACAGGCGACGAAAAGTCGGGAACCTATACCCTCCACCTTAAATCCCCCAACCGCTACTATTCGGAAATCACCTTCAACGCCCAGCCCGAAATCTTCGCCTACAACGGTAAATCTGCCTGGCGCGAAACGTCCGCCGGTGAACTCGGCACTTTGACAGGCCCCGAAGCCGTCGAGCTCGAAGCTGCGGCCCAGCTGTCCAATTCCCATTTCCTCAACCGCAATAAATCGAAAACCGCCGCGCTCTTCGCCGGCACGGAACAGTTGAATGGCCGCAACACCCTTCACGTTGAGCTGACTTCCCAATCCGGCGTCAAGCATCAACTCTTCTTCGACCCACAGTCGCATCTGCTGCTCAAGGAATCGTTTCCGCTCGCTGGCCAGGCCCAGGAAATCATCTACGACGACTACCGCCCGGAGTCTGGTATCCCGTTCGCCCACAAACTCAGGCTTCGCCACGGCGGTGAATCTTTCCTGGTCGAGATTTCCCAGGTCGCCTTCAATCCTGTGATCGGTGAACGCGTTTTCGATTTTCCCAAGAAATCCCAGGTGCAGTTGCCTGACTTGAAGAAGCTGTTCGAGGAAATCGACGCCAATCAGAAAGCCATCGATAAGATTCGCGAAAACTATTCTGGCCGCCGCAGCGAAGAAGAAACCGAAATGGACAAGAACGGAAAAACGGCCAAATACGAAACTCATGACTACACGTTTTTCTATCTGAATGGTGAAGAAGTCTCTACGCTCGTCGCCAAAGATGGCAAAGCCCTCGATCCATCAGAGCAGGAAAAGGAAAACCAACATACACGCAAACGCATCGAGGAAATTCAGAAACAGCAATCCAAAAAAGAGGCGAAGGAGGAAAAACGGAAAGAAGAAGGGAAGGAGAAGAAAGACAGCGACGACCCGGGGATCGAAATCTTTCTTCGCGTTTGCCAGTTTGTGAATCCCCGCCGCGAACGATTCCGCGGAGAAGACGTTCTCGTTTTCGATTTCGAACCGAACCCTGAATATAAGTCGCGCTCTCTGGTCGAGAGTATCGTCCAGAAATTAGCCGGCGTTGTCTGGATCGACGAAAAAGCCCACCAGGTTGCGCGTATCGAAGCCTATTTTGTTGGGGACGCCAAAATCGGCGGCGGTTTGCTGGCGAATCTTCAAAAAGGGTCCAGTTTCATTGACGAACAGTCCTTCATCAACAACGAGGTTTGGCTCCCCACCTATCAGGAAGCCCACATTGGCGCGCGCTTCCTTCTGGTGAAAGGCATTAAAGTCAACGAAGTCACTCGCTATTCGGACTACAAACGTTTCAACGTCGAAACGCTCAACACCATTTCGAAGCCCAAAGACGCAGACCAGCCATCGAATCCCCAATAGTCCGTTTGTTTTTTGGAAGCCATCGCAAGCGGAAGCTTATCGGCAACGCATCAATTCATCGCCTTCATGCACTCGTGCCACTGCTCGTCTTCCGCGTGAATATCGCAGAACCACAAATCGCACTGGATGCAGTGGACAGTCGCCGCCAGATTGCAGGGCAATTCGTTCGGCGCCTTGCCTTGACACTCTCGGTCGGAACTCTCTTCGTGTTCGGATTGTCCTATCATCCCTGCACCTCGCGTCATTCTAACCCGGTCAGGCTGAAAAGCTATTTCCGCCGCTTGGTCAGTCTTAACGTGCTACGACTCTTGAATCCAGCACTTCTCTCACCTTTTGCACCAGCCCTCGCGGCGTAAACGGTTTTTGCAGAAACGCTAGGCCTTCTTCCAGCACTCCGCCCTGCGCGATCACGTTGTCGGTATATCCGGACATGTACAGCACGCGCATCTTTGCATTTTGTGCCAGCAATTTCTTCACGAGCTCTCGTCCGCTCATCGATGGCATGATGACGTCCGTCAGCACCAGATCGATCTCGTGCCCTCTCTTTGCCGCAATTTCTTCTGCTTTCTTCGGGCTGTCCGCACCGATGACTCGATAGCCCTGTCCGGTCAGAATCACTTCCGCTAGCTGTCGCACCGTGTCGTCGTCCTCGACCAGCAATACCGTTTCCGATCCGCCCTTTGCCCGCGTCTCCATTTTAGCGCGGGAGTCGCTTTGCGCTGGCCCATCCACGCGCGGGAAATATACTTTAAACGTCGCGCCTTTCTCCGGCTCGCTGTATACCCAGATGTATCCGCCGCTCTGTTTCACGATACCGTACACTGTCGCGAGTCCGAGGCCGGTGCCCTTCGTTCCGCCTTTCGTCGTGAAAAAAGGTTCGAAAATGTGCGCTGCTGTTTCCGCGCTCATCCCCGTCCCCGTATCCGAAACCGCCAGCATCACGTATCGTCCCGGCTTTACCGTCACATGCTCGCTCGCATACGTGCGGTCCAGGTCGACGTTGCTTGTCTCCACAATGATTCGCCCGCCCGTTGGCATCGCATCCCGCGCATTTACCACCAGGTTCATCAATACCTGTTCTACCTGTGCCGGGTCCGCTTTGATCGTCCCTAATCCCGCTGCCACGATCGTCTTCATCTCAATGTCTTCACCGATCAGCCGCTTTAGCAATTTCTCCAGGCCCAGCACGCTCGCGTTCAGATCCAGATTCTTAGGTTGCAGCACCTGCTTCCGGCTGAAGGCCAGCAGTTGCCGCACCAGCCCCGCCGCCCGTTCCGACGCGTCCTCGATATGTTCGATGTCGGCTCGCACCGCGCTCGGTACCTCTTGCCGCTGCGTTGCCAATTCTGTATAGCCTTTGATGATCGTCAGCAAATTATTGAAGTCATGTGCAATTCCGCCGGCCAACCTTCCAACCGCCTCCATTCGCCGCGATTGCTGCAATTGCCCTTCCAGCTGCTTGCGCTCCGTGATGTCGACGATGATCCCTTCCATCAAAGGGACTCCGTCGGAGCCCCGCAACACCACCGCGCTGTCGCTTACCCAAAGAATTCTCCCGTCTTTCCGCGCCACTCGATATTCCGCTTGGAACGCCCGTCCTTGCAGGCACGCCGCTTCCGCTTCCTCGACTGCCGGAACGTCGTCCGGATGAACGTGCTTCACCCAATTTGTGGAATCTGTGAGCCATTCTTCCTGTGAGAATCCCAGAATGCTTTCGATTTGCGGACTCACATATCGCCAACGGCCTTTAACCCCTAATTCCGCGATGTAACTGATCGCCGCCACCCGCTCAACGATCATCTGGTATTTTGACTCCGCTTCTTGTTGCGCTTTCTGCGCGCGCACGCGTTCTGTCAGGTCGCGGCTCACGCACACCACTCCTCCTTCGCTCATCGCCGTGATTGCCATTTCCACCGGCAACGGGTTGCCCTCCTGATCGTGCAGCGTCAGCTCGCCGAACCACTTTCCGCGTTTTGCCAGTCCCTCTCGGATCGATTGTTCCGCCCGTCCGGTCTCTGGCCGGATGGACACTTCTTGCCATGCTTTGCCCAACATCTCTTCCGCACCGCGCAATCCGCACATCCGCGCATATTCCGAGTTCACGTAAGCGTACATCCCCTGCGCGTCGACGATGGCCATCCCGTCAACCGATGAATCCATCGCTTGCATCTGCCGCCTTACCAGTTCCGCGTTCTCGGTTTGCTGGTGTTCGTTCAACGCCATTCGCGCCGCATAGCAAACGATGGAGAGTCCCAGCACGGTCAGCCGGGCCGGTTTCCATCCGGGCCCCAGTTGCGACGAAAGAACCAGAACAATCAGTGGTCCCAGTGCAAACATCGCGTTCCGAAACAGCATTCCCGCCGTCGATTTCGGCCGAAGCGGCGCGACACTCATTTTTCGCTCCGCCGGCTTCCACGTTGCCGCCCAATACGCGCCGCCCAACATCGGCAACGTCCACGCCAGGTCAAGGATCGTCCCGGCAGGTCGCTCGTGGAGGTACTGCAGATATTCCACCGCTTGGGAGATGGAATCGTACACCGTCAGGAAAATCGCCATCCGCCAATACAACGATCGCGTTTCGTTTGACCGTGCCACCCAGGCCCGTAAACAGCACAATGCAATCAGCGTCGCATTCTGGAAAAAAACCAGCTGCTGTTCCCTCAGCAGCGCCGCGTGATGATCCATCGACCCCATCGGGATGTAATACATCCCGAGATAAATCAACGTATAGATGATTCCGATTTGCAGAAAATCCAGGATTGTCGCGGGATCTAGTTTTGTGGAGTCGCGCTCATCGTCCAGAAACAGCGCCATCGCAAAGAATGCGCCCTCGATGTCGAATAGGAACCGTACGAAAGACTGCGGCCCAGGTTCGTTCCCCAACGCGATTTCGTGGAACATCCAGCCAACATTGGCGACGCCCCACGTTGCCCAGCCGAACCCCACCAGCAGCCACAACGACCGGCTCAACCCCATTCCGCGCCGCGCCGCTCGCATCGCTGCGGTTGCGGCGATTCCACTCGCCGCGATCTGCAAGAGGTTCCCGCAGAGTGAGCCCAGCGGGCTCGGTCCCATAGTCACTATGATCGTGGCATGCAGCGCCACGAAGACGACCAACAGGATCACAAATTTGCGAGCCAAGAGGGGGCCTCCAGGTGGCTGCATCGGGTACTAGGACTATGGAGCTTCTCCAGAATAACCCATGGGGACTTCATCCGCGACGCATTGCGTCGTAAGAGAGAACACAGGTTTCCTACGGGAAACTAGTTTCCCACGCCTTCTTCAGGAACTCGTACCGACCCCGCTGCCCGTCTTTTGCCGCCTTCGATTTCCCGCTCAAATGCATCACTTGCGCATCGCCGTTCGGCTTATACGCAGGCCACTGCGGCAGGCTCGTTCCATTCGGATTTCCGTTCTTCGCAAAGTTCGTCCAATACTTCCGCATTAAACCGCTCAGCGCTTTGTCCTCATTCGTCCAAAGTGTCGGGATTCTCCATTCGAGCGTTCCAAACACGTATTCAATTTCGCTGGAATGGAATGCGCCCATCCCCGGCTGCCTTGATGGATCATCGGGCGGCGCCTCATCGAATTGGTATCGGTAAACCGGACTTTTTCCCGTCGCCGATTCTGCTTCCATCCATTTCCATGTTCCGAACGCGATAAACCGGTCGCCTGCGAAATCTTCCCACGACCGCACCGCCGTCGCGTCGTCCGTGACCACATAGAGCTTGAAGAACTCCTCCGCTTTGTCCTTGAACTCTTTCTCGCCCAGTTCCTTCACGCTCGCCGCCGTCAACGGCGGCTTCGCGGAAAGTACGGCGCCGCCCCCTTCGTCGCGGTTCCAACCCGCCAGCAGCGGCACGTCGTTCTGTGCGCCTGCCGCGAAAATCTCCCGCACCGGCTTTGGCAAAAAATAGCCGTCAACCACGACTATGCTTGGCCCGAGCCGTTCCGATCCCGGTTTGCTCACCGTTTCCAACAGTTTGTCCGCAGGTATCGCGCGCAACTCTTTCAAGGAATCTGTCCCGAGCACTTTCTTCGCGTACTCCGCGCCACCCTTTGCGCTTTGCTCCAATGTCAACGTCGGTGTCGTATGTGTCGGAAAATCTGCGCCGCTCTCACCAATCGCTCGCTGGAACAATCCCTTCGCCAGCGGCGAAGCCATCAACTCGCTCACCGAAAACGATCCCGCGCTCTCTCCAAAAATAGTCACATTTCCCGGGTCGCCGCCGAACGCCGCAATATTTTTCTTTACCCACTGCAGCGTCGCCACTTGGTCCAGCAGTCCGTAGTTTCCCGCGGCATTCTTTCCCGAATCCGTGATCAATTCCGGTAATTCGAAAAATCCGAAAATTCCCATCCGATAGTTCATGGAAACCACCACGACGCCTTCCGCCGCCAGCGTGGCGCCGTCCTGCCGCGGCTCAGACGATGCCCCCGCCACAAATCCGCCGCCGTGAATCCACACCATCACCGGCAATTTTTTCTTATCAACCTTTGCCGGAGTCCATACATTCAGCATCAAACAGTCCTCGCTCGGCCCCGCATCACGAAACACCATGTCGTCGAAGATTCGCCCCTGCATGCATCGCGCGCCAAATTTCGTCGCGTCCCGTACTCCCTGCCAGGCGATCGGCGGCGCCGGCGCTTTCCACCGCAACTCGCCCACCGGCGGGGCGGCGTACGGAATCCCCAGAAACGCTCGCGAAGATCCTTGCATCGCGCCTTCAACGACTCCTGTCTCCGTCTTAACCTGAAGCGGCGAACTCTGCTGAGCCGAAGCGACCGCAACGCTCGCACTCAACAGCAACGCCAATTTTCCGATTGAAATCCGCATGGCTCTCCTTTATCGCGCAGGAGAATACCACGCCCGCATTCCTGCAGCGACATGGAACTGTGACGTGTGGTCGTTAGGAAGAGTTACTTCGATTCGAACGGGTAGCGGTCCTGTGCTTGTACCGCCGCGGCAATATTTCTTCGCATCGCAATCGTATTCACCGTCGGGCGCTTACCGAACCGCTTCAGCACAGCCATCTGCGTCGTCAGCATATCGCCGTCGTTCACCGCGGCTATTGCGCGCTTCGCTTCGTGTTCGACGCGCTCCATCGCATCCGCAATAAACACGCGCGCCGCATCCTGCATCAATACCGTTGCCGCCTCGCCACGCGTCGCCGCCGCCTTCTGCGCGCGCAACAGGCAAGACTCCATCGCATAAATCTCCATCACCATATTTGACAGCGCGCCGATCAATTCCTGCTCCTCCGCCAGCTTTTCGCGGAACTTCTGCACCGCGCCGCCCGCCGCCTGTAAGAACATTTTCTTCGCATTTCCGACGACGCGCGTTTCCTCCGCCAGTACACCTTCCGGCGTCTCTTCAAATGACGGGCCCGCCAAAATCTCGTCTGCCAGCTTCATTGCCGCCGGAATCAGCGGCAACTGCCCGCCCATCGCTCGCTTCATCAGCATCTGAATGATGAGCATCCTATTGATTTCGTTCGTGCCCTCGAAAATCCGGTTAATCCGCGAATCGCGGTATGCGCGGCAAACGGGATACTCCTCATGAAATCCATAACCGCCAAAAATCTGCACCGCTTCGTCCACCACGAAATCCAGCATTTCGCTGCCGTACACTTTCGCAATCGAGCTCTCGATCGCGTATTCCTCCAGCACTTTCATCTGGTGTGCAATCTTGTCTCCCGTCGCCGCGGACATCATCGCTTCAATATTTCCCGCGCTGCGGTACACCATCGACTCCACGGCAAAAATCTGAATCGCCATCTCTGCCAGTTTTTCCTTCATCAACCCGAAATCGCCAATCTGCTTTCCAAACGCTTTCCGCTCTTTCGCGTACTTCGAAGAAGTCGTCAGCACATTCTTCGATCCGCCCACGCAGCTCGCGCCCAGCGTGAACCGTCCCGCATTCAAAATGTTGAACGCCACAATGTGTCCGCGCCCGATCTCATGCAGCAAATTTTCCTTCGGCACTTTACAGTTTTCCAAAAACACCGGCGTAGTCGAGCTCCCGTGAATCCCCATCTTGTGTTCTTCGTTGCCCGGTTTGCATCCCGCGAAATTTCGCTCGACGATGAACGCCGTAAACTTCTCCCCGTCGATTTTCGCGAACACAATGTACAAATCCGCGAACCCGCCGTTCGTGATCCACATCTTCTGCCCGTTCAGCACGTAATGCGTTCCTTCGGCATTCAGTTCCGCCCGCGTCAGCGAATTCTGCGCATCGGACCCCGCTTGCGGCTCGCTCAGGCAATATGCGCCAATCAATTCGCCCGTCGCCAGCTTCGGTAGATATTTCTTCTTTTGCTCTTCCGTTCCGAAATAAACGATCGGCAACGTTCCAATGCCCGCGTGCGCGCCGTGTGTCACCGCAAATCCGCCGTAAATCGAAAGCTTTTCCGTCAGCACTGTCGTCGCAATCTTGTCCAGCCCCGCCCCGCCATACTCTTCCGGCACGCCGCCACCCATCAATCCCACTTCGCCGCCCTTGCGCACCAGCTCCGCCATCAACCCGGCCTTCTTATTCTCCAAATCCTTCACGAGCGGCAACACTTCCTTCGTCACAAACTCTTCCGCCGTCTGCCCGATCAATTTCTGGTCGTCCGTCAGGTCCGCCGGAGTAAACACGTCCTGCGGAGCTGGCGCCTCCAGCAAAAAGCTCCCGCCCTTCGCCGCTGGTTTCGTTACTACGCTCGTGGCCATGATGCCTCCGGTCGATTGCACTTCTTATGAAGGAAATCCGCCCGCCGCATGTGGCAGGCATTACTTAACACTGTTACGCACGAATTGTACTCCCGCGCAAAGCCGCCGCCAATAGAACCTCCGGTTCCCATCTGCTCGTCTTCGCCCGCGCCGCACGTCCATACCAGTCCCAGTTTGTTACTTGACGTAACGGTTTCCCTCGGCGCAACACTATCCTGACACGAGGACCGCTCCGGGCTTTGCCTTCCGAGTCCCGCCAGCCCTCCCGCAAAAGGAGACTCTCACATGAGCGTCAATTCATCGAATTTTCAGGCCCTCTTCCAGAAGTTGCTTACCATCAAACTTTTCGGCTCCGCTCCTCCGCCCGTCCCGTTCGGCAAGAAACCTACCGCGGCTGGTCTCGCGAAATTGATCGCCCCAGGCGCGAACGCTTTGCCGAAAGTATTCCAGGACAATTATTCCACGCCACTCGAGAGCGGCCTCCCGACCCTCCTCACCCGTCTGAGCTTTCCCGGTGACCTCGGCGTTCTCGAAGCTCTCACCGGCGCCGTCTATCAGCAAACCCAAAAAGCCAACGCGCCACAACTTCATCGCTTCCTCGCCGTCATCTCCGACCTCTATCGTTCTTTCCTTTCCAAGAAGCGCCGTACCGCTGCCGATTTTCCCCTTGTCGAAGCCATTCCGCCTCTCGCGATCTTCCAGCACAGCGGCGCGGATGGCCCTTACACGATTCCCAGCGACGACACGGAAAGCCTTTTCGGCGCGCCCGTTGGCGTCGTCAGCCTACCCGCTGTCTATCGCGATCATCCGCTTCTTTGGACCTCTCTCAGCCACGAAACCGGCGGCCATGACGTCATCCACGCCGACAGTCAGTTGATGCCCGAAATGCAAGCCGGCGTCGTCGCCGCCCTCGGCGGGCCCTCGACCATCGGTGACCCCTCGTCGCTCAATCAAACTCAGTTGATTGCGCTTCTTTGGGCGTATTGGCTCGACGAGGCCGCCGCAGATATTTACGGCATCATGAACGTCGGCCCCGTCTTCGGTCACAACCTCTCTGTCTTTTTTGCGGCGCTCAACGCCCAGGCCTCCAATTCAAAGACCATCTCTCTCCGCACAGTTTCTGGCTTTGACCCCAACGATCCCGAACAGTCTCTCGACCCTCATCCGACCGATTTGCTGCGCCTTTCGCTTGCGAAAGGCGTTATCGAAAATCTAAACGGCCTTTCAAGCGCCTCTCGTGCTGCCTATTCCGCGGACATGGACGCCCTTATCCAAATCTGCGCCCCCGGCGCCACGAACATTCAAGTCGCCGGCATGATGCACCTCGGCGCCGGCACGCGGGTGCCCATCCAGGGTACTTTTCCACTCGCCGATATGCAGAAGACCGCTTACAACGTCGGCAAGTTCGTCGCCACACAAAGTTTCTCGTCCCTCGGCGATCACTCCATTCAAGACATCGAAACTTGGGACGACAAGGATGAGCAAACCGCCCAATCCATTTCCGCCGCGTTGAAATCTGGCAACACTGTCGTCGGGCTCGGCGACGACGCCCAACTCCTCGCTGGAGCTAACCTCGCGCTCCTCGATCAGCCCAATCTCTACAACAACGTCACTTCGCTTCTCAACGACGCGCTCGACGCCAGCTTCGCTGAGGACCCCTACTGGGCCACTCCGCACGCGGACAAAGCGTACTTGCGCAATGTCAGCTTGAACTTCAAGCCGCGTTCTCCACTCAGCCGCCGCGCCAAAGCCTGATCCCGCTGTTTTTTCACGGCAAGAAAAGAAAATGGTCGCTCGCTTCCGGGCGACCATTTCTTTTTGCTCGCGCCCATCGCGTGAAATGATTAGAATCCCGCGCACCGCTCTTTGCCGGAGGCCACCGTGACTCGTTCCATCCGTACCAAATTCATCGCCGCGCCCTTTCTCCTCGCGGCAGTGCCCGCAATCTTTCTTTCCAGATTGTCCTTCGCGCACGATCGAAAGCCGCCCGCGCTTCCTCTTCCTGAAATGCAAGAGCTTTCCAAACTCTACGTCGGCTCTTGGACCTATACCGAAACCTATCCGAAATCTTCCATGGCCCCGAACGGCGGCACGAATACCGGCGTCTACACCAGCGAACTCGGCCCCGGCGGCAATTCCATCTTCAATCATTTCCATTCCAAGGGTCCTGTAGGCGAATTTGACGGGACCATCGTCATGACCTGGGACCCGAAGGAAAAACTCTATAAGGCTTATGTCTTCGGTGATTCGTTCCCATCGGCGGTCGTCGAAACCGGCCAGTGGGACAATGACGCGCTCATCTATCGCTTCGAACTCAACATGGGTCCGACGAAAATCGCTCTTCGCAACGTCACCAAGTTCCTGCCCGACGGCAAACTCACCAGCGAAGAGTTCACCAGCGTCAACGGCGCCCCCGAAACCCTCTTCGTCCAGGTTGCCGCCGTCAAAAAGTAATTTGCCCTTGTGTAGTGGCCAATCTTTAGATTGGTGTTTTTTTTTCGTAGGCGTTCCAGTAATCACACGAAAGGAAAACAACCATGAGCCAGCAAGGCCGGATCCTCGGCATCGGCGGTATCTTTTTCAAGTCCGCCAATCAACAACAAATGAAGGAGTGGTACGCAAAACATCTCGGCCTCGCGGATAGCGGCCATGGCGTCATGTTGCCGTGGCGTGAAAAAGACAATCCTGAAAGTGAGCAGATGACAATCTGGAGTGTTTTCCCCGGCAGTACCAAATACTTCGAGCCCAGCCAGGCTTCGTTCATGGTGAACTATATCGTCGACGACCTCGACGCGTTGCTCGACAGCTTGGCGAAAGCAGGCGTCCAGATCGATCCTAAGCGGCAGGACGAAAGCTACGGCCGTTTCGCCTGGATATACGATCCCGACGGCAACAAAATCGAACTATGGCAGCCGCTCAATCCAAGCGAATAGTCGCCTGGCTGTCCCCCGGCTCCATTTAGAATCCGCCAAGCTCGCTGGAGTCGCCACAAAACTCGCTTGTCATCTCGACCGAAGCAGCCCGGTTCTATCTTGCACGCGGCATTTGCGTGCCGGCTGTGCAGCGAAGAGACCTCTTTTCTTCTTTCTTGTCTTTGTGCCCTCTTTGACTCGGTGGCAATTTTTCTTGCCGTCTCGCTTCACAACCTCTCAATAATCCCCGCCGCCCCCATCCCGCCGCCAATACACATCGTCACCATTCCATACCGTGCATTCTTCCGCGCCAAGTCCCGCAAGATCGTCGCCGTCAATTTCGCGCCCGTGCATCCCAACGGATGTCCCAGCGCAATCGCTCCGCCGTTCGGATTTACTTTCGACGCATCGAGCCCCGCCTGTTGAATCACTGCCAGCGACTGCGCCGCAAACGCTTCATTCAACTCAATCACCGCAATGTCCTCGAGTTTCAGTCCCGCCAGCTTCAGCGCCTTCGGAATCGCATACACCGGCCCAATTCCAAACTCCTCCGGAGGACATCCCGCTGTCGCATACGCCACAAATCGTCCCAGCGGCTTGAGTCCAAGCGCCTTCGCGCGAGCTTCGCCCATCACCACTGCCGCCGCCGCTCCGTCGCTCATCGGCGAACTGTTTCCCGCCGTCACCGAACCTTTCACATGAAATGCCGGCTTCAGTCCAGCCAGCACTTCCAGGCTCGTATCCGCGCGAGGTAATTCATCCTTATCGAAAGTAAACGTCTGCGTCGTCGGCTTTATCTGTTTTCCCTTTGAGGCAGCTCCATTTCCATTCGTCGGCACCGAAACGTTCTTCACTTCCACCGCCACCGTTTCATCCGCAAACGCTCCCGCCGCAATCGCCGCCACCGCTTTCTTGTGCGAATTCGCCGCAAACGTATCCGCCGCCTCGCGCGAAATCCCAAATTTCCGCGCGATATTCTCTGTCCCGAGTCCCATGTTGATGTACGCGTCCGGATAGTTATCCACCAGCCACGGATTCGGCGAAATCTTGTTTCCGCCCATTGGCACCATGGACATACTCTCTGTCCCGCCCGCCACAATCACTTCCGCGCCACCGCTGCGAATCCGCTCCGCCGCCAGCGCAATCGCCTGCAAACCCGAAGAGCAAAACCTATTAATCGTCATCGCTGATGTTTCCACCGGCAGCCCCGCCCGCAGCGCCGCAATCCGCGCCACATTCATCCCTTGTTCGCCTTCCGGCATCGCGCAGCCCAGAATCACATCATCAATCTCTTTCGCATCCAGCCCCGGCACTCGCGCCAGCGCTTCCTTAATCACCAGCGCCGCCAAATCATCCGGCCGCGTCGCCCGCAGACTCCCCTTGTACGCTCTCCCTACCGGCGTCCTCACCGCACTCACAATCCACGCTTCACTCATTGGGCCCTCCCTGCTTCCAAAGCACGAGTGTAACAGGACTCCTAGGAAACGGCGTCTGACGCACCCCCGCGCTGAAACTTCCTTTTTTTTTGGAATCCAATTCTCTCGTTATTCGTCGCGGCGAAGCACGCTTTGGTCTCGCGGCAAGCGAGCATCGATAAAGACGCTCGATCGCCTTACGCTTTTGAAAGAGACCATTGATATCGAGAAGATTCCTCCGCTCGCCGCCAGGCGGCCTCTTACTCTGGCGACGCTTTCCGAAAGGAGCATGGGTTCTTGTTAAGGGCGCGTCCAGCGTATGATGTGCCCGGAGGTCATTGCGCATGCTGAAATTATTCCGGCACCGCTTCTTTGTTCATTGTGCGGCATCGACCGCGTGGCTTTTCGCTACACCGTTCCTCCCGGTTGTGTCCGCTCAGAACGAGCCGGTGCGCATAATTGCTTTCGGCGCGCATCCCGACGATTGTGACCTCGGCGCAGGAGGCCTGGCCGCCAAGTATGCCGCCCTCGGTTTTAAGGTTAAGTTCGTGTCGCTAACCAACGGTGATGCAGGCCACCAGACTCAGGGTGGAGAAGAACTTGCCAAGCGCCGCCGCAGTGAGGCGCAGGAAGCCGGCCGCCGCATCGGCATCGAATACGAGGTGCTCAACAACCACGACGGCAAGCTTTTACCTACACTCGATGTCCGCGAACAAGTCATCCGTGAAATCCGTCAGTGGAAAGCGGACGTCGTGATTGGGCCACGCCCCAACGATTATCATCCGGACCATCGATACACCGGCGTTTTAGTCCAGGACGCTTCGTACATGGTCATCGTGCCTAACCTCGTTAAAGATACGCCGCCGCTGCCACGCAACCCGGTGTTTCTGTATTACAGCGACCGCTTCACCAAGCCGCAGCCGTTTCGGCCAGACATTGTGGTATCGATCGACGATGTGTTCCAGAAGAAGATCGATATGCTGGACGCGCACGTTTCACAGTTTTATGAATGGTTGCCCTGGACTATCGGGAATCTAGATCAAGTTCCTAAGGATGTCGTTGAGCGAAAGAAATGGCTGGCGGCGCAACCCATGGCCGTGCGAAAGAGCGCCCCTGAATGGCAAGCCACACTCGAGAAGCGCTATGGCGCGTCGGCGGCTGGAATTCAGCATGTCGAAGCCTTTGAAATCACCGAATACGGCCGTCAGCCAAGCGAGGAAGAGATTCGCAAGCTATTTCCATTTTTTCCACGATAACGTGGGCCGAGAGCTTGCGGTAATTGTTGTCGGTTATCCAGAGTTGACCCGTAATCTGACGAAGCTCCCCATGCAGCGTATCTGTTCCGGGCGTGGAATTCAGTTGTTCGAGGCGGGAGTTTTGAAATAAGCGACCAGGAAAAGCACTGCCAGCAACGCGTCACCAAACGAGATAAACAAGTCGCCCAGGTGAACGCGATGTTGCGAATAAAGAGCCACCGCCGGAACAAAGTATCCGAGCTTTTCCAGAATGCTGACCAGCATCAGCGGCCGGAATCGCACCGGATTCGACCCGATCACCAGAAATACGACTTGCCACGCCAGCGCCACTCCCGTAAATCCGTAATAAAACAATGGATGCGTCACCGGGGGCGGATCCTTTATGCCAACCTGATTGAAAATGAAAAACAGCGGCGTCAAAATCAGAATTCCCCAAATGCCCGCGATCGTAAAAACATATTCCGCGAATTTCATGGAATGCTCTCCGCTGGAACCTTTGTATGTCCAAACGTTTACACGTTGCAACGTCCCAACGTCAAGACATTCGGGCATTCGGACCTTGAGACGCGCTTATTTCCCCGGGAGTAATGTGCTATGGCTCGCCACGCACTGCCAAAGTCCGTTTCGCTTGATCCACGTATCCGTGTAGCGCGAACGGACGACATACGGCTTGCCCTTGTTCGTCCCGGTTTCGCGGTAAATCCCGGTGACAACGGCTGCGTTTCCATAAACTTGAACGTTCAAGCCTTCATCGTAAATGTGGTCGGCCTTCTGATCCGGCGCGACGACCCACTTCATGTACTCCTTCTTATTCATGAAGGTGCCGTCGTAGTCGGTGTAGACGAGCGAATCGGCCACGAGATTATCCACCGCGCCGATCTCCTGCTTCATTTCGGCTTGATTCCACGCGCGTTCCAGTTGACGCACCTGGATTTCGTCGGCCGAGCCGGATTTGTCCTGCGCGGCGGGCGCAGGGTAGAGCGCAAGCGCGAGAATGGCGGTCAATGCGAAGAATTT
Organism: Candidatus Dormiibacterota bacterium; assembly: GCA_035577625.1. Lineage (GTDB taxonomy): Bacteria > Acidobacteriota > Terriglobia > Acidiferrales > UBA7541 > Acidiferrum. The sequence goes on along the minus strand of DATLVG010000023.1, from coordinate 4,280 downwards.
CATCGGCAACCCCTATCGATCGCGAAGTTGGCAAAATGTTAGCAGGGAAGCGCACCGCGCAAGTAGAGAGTTTCGCGTCATGTATACTTAAAGGCAGGGGATTTCGCACAATTCATGGCAGAAAAAGGACAAGTCGCTCGGGCGAGTGCAGGCGTGCGCTGGCGCAAACGTCTGCGTTTCGTGCGCACGCGGGTGCGGGAGCTGCGCATGATTACGAAAGCGCTCGTCTCGACGAAGCATCCCGTCCTCGTGCATATCATCCCCATGCGCCGCTGCAATCTCGATTGCGGCTACTGCAACGAATACGACGACGTCTCGAAGCCCGTGGCGCTCGAAGAAATGAAGCGTCGCCTGGACCTGCTCGCCGACATGGGCACCTCTATCATCACCATCAGCGGTGGCGAACCGCTGATGCATCCGGAACTCGAACAAGTGATCCGTCACATCCGCAAGCGCGGAATGATCGCCGGAATGATCACCAATGGATTTTTGCTGAGCAAAGGTCGAATCAAAACTTTGAACGAGGCTGGCCTCGAGCACCTGCAAATTTCGATTGACAACGTCACTCCCGACGAAGTGTCCAAGAAAAGTCTAAAGACGCTCGATTCGCGCCTCGAATGGCTAGCCGAATATGCCGTGTTTCAGGTGAACATCAATTCCGTGCTCGGCAGCGGCGTAAAGAATCCGGACGACGCGCTCACGATTGCGCATCGCGCCGTGGAACTGGGATTCACCAGCACCGTCGGCATCATTCATGACCACAACGGCCAACTAAAGCCGCTCGACGATAAACAGATCAAAATCTTTGAAGAAATTATGACGCTGGGAAAGCGCTCGTACTCGCGCTTCAACGATTTCCAGCACAACGTCGCGCGCGCGAAAGAACACACTTGGCGCTGCCGTTCCGGCTCGCGCTATCTCTACATCTGCGAAGACGGCCTCGTGCACTGGTGCTCCCAGCAGCGCGGCTACCCCGGAATTCCTCTCGCGCAATACACGCCCGAAATGCGCCATCACGAATATCTGACCGATAAATTCTGCGGCCCCCGCTGCACCGTTTCCTGCGTGCAACAAATCGCGATACTCGATAACTGGCGCGACCCGCAAACGAAAAAGCCAATGCCCATGCCGCCACCGCCAGTTTCCGACGGCCTCGTCCAGATCGGCACCGGCCGCAACGCGAATTAACTTGGTAAAGTTTCACCTGGCGCACCATCGCGCGAAGGCGCGATTGACGCTACGGGCTGCGTCAACAAAAATGAGTGCATGCCGGAACCTGCAATCGAAATAGAAAGCCTGACCAAGGACTACCCCACCGGCTTTCTCCATCTAAAAACAAGACGCTCCCTCGAAAATCTTTCGATGCGAATCGAAGAGGGCGAATCGTTCGGATTCCTGGGCCCCAACGGCGCCGGAAAATCCACGACCATAAAACTGCTTATGGGGATTATTTTTCCGACGTCCGGCCGCGCCAAGATTCTTGGCCGCGTCATCGCGGACGTCGAAATGCATAAAGATATCGGCTACCTCCCCGAGCAGCCATATTTTTACGATTATTTGACGGCGGCGGAGCTGCTTGATTATTTCGCGCGGTTTTATGGAATGAATGCGGCGGAGCGAAAAGAGCGTGTCGCAAAAATGCTGAAAAAAGTGGGATTGGAAACGGCGGGGAAAATCCAATTGAGAAAATATTCGAAGGGAATGTTGCAGCGCGTGGGGCTCGCGCAGGCGATTTTGCACGATCCAAAAGTTGTGATTCTGGATGAACCAATGTCGGGGCTCGATCCGATCGGACGGCACGAAGTGCGCGATATTATTTCGGAATTGAAGCGCGGCGGGAAAACGGTGCTTTTTTCCACGCATATTTTGAGCGACGCGGAAATGCTTTGCGATAAAGTGGGCGTGATCGTTGGCGGGAAATTGCAGGGCGTCGGGCGTCCGGATGAGATTGTCGGGATGAAAGCGCACGAGATCGAAATTGTGTTCGACGCGGATGTAAACGAAGCGCGCAGTGCAGCGGTACGCGCCAGGGCGAGCAAGTCCGGCAGCCGGTACGCGATGCGCGTGCCGGAAGAAAATGTGTTTGCCGCGATCGAGGAACTGCGCGCGGCAGGCGCGAAGTTAGCCGCGGTTACGCCGATCAAACCGACCCTCGAAGAGTATTTTCTGCACCTCGTGGAGAAAGACCGCGCGCAGGCTGCGGCGATTGAGGTGAGCGGAAAATGACGCGAATCGCGGCGGTGTCTTGGAACACGTTCCGGGAAGCGGTGCGGGACCGCGTGCTGTACAACCTGGTTTTTTTTGCGCTGCTGCTGATCACGACCGCGATTCTCGTGGGCCAGATTTCGATCGGAATCGAGACGATTGTACTGGTGAGCCTCGGGTTGAGCGCAATTTCCGTGATCGGATTGCTAATCGCGGTCTTCACGGGCGTCGGGCTGGTGTCAAAGGAGATCGAAAAGCGCACGCTTTACGCGTTGCTGTCGAAACCGCTGCGGCGATGGGAATTTCTTGTAGGAAAGTTCTGCGGGCTCGTTCTTACGTTGACGGTAAACACCGGGGCGATGGCGTTGGGGCTCCTGCTTGCGCTGCTGTACGTGAAACATTCGTTGGGATCAGGAGACGCAACAGCGTTTGTCGCGGTCTATTTTGTTTTGTTGAAGCTGGCGATTGTAGTGGCATTGGCGTTGCTTTTTTCATGCTTCACGTCGCAACTGCTGGCGATTTTGTTCACGTCAGGTTTGTACATCGCGGGGCTCTTTATTTCCGAGATGCGGAATCTGGATGCGAGCCGGGTGGGTCCAGCGGCGCGGCATTTTTTTACCGGGATTTCGTATTTGCTGCCGAATTTCCAAAATTTTGACGTGATGGCCGCCGCCGCTCACGCGAAGCGCCTGCCCGGAATATTGATCGTGCACAACACGCTCTACGCCATGCTTTACTGCACGGTGGTGCTGGGCGCAGCGGCGGTGGTGTTTGGGCGCAAAAACCTGAAATGACTTCGAAACGCTCCATCGCGATTTTGTGCCTTCTCGCATTGCCGGCGGGTTTTGCTGGAATCTGGCGGTTGCAGCGCTCGATTGATGGGGACCTTTCCGTGCTGCACGAAGAACAAGATGAAGTACTGCTGCGCTCCGGCAAGATGGTGAAACTCTTGAGCTTGGAGTATGCGCCGCTGATGGCGGACGTTTACTGGACGCGCGTCGTGCAGTATTACGGAAGCAAGAGGGAACGACGCGAACAAAATCTGGATGGATTATGGCCGCTCCTGGACCTGACAACGACACTCGATCCAAATTTGCTGCCTGCCTACCGGTTCGGCTCGACGTTTTTGGCTGAGGCACGGCCGGTCGGAGCCGGGCGACCGGATTATGCGATTGCTTTGATTCAACGGGGCATCCGCGAAAATCCGGAGTACTGGCGGCTGTATCAGGATCTGGGCAACGTCTACTATTTTGCATTAGACGACAACGAGAAGGCGGCCGAAGCGTACGACACTGGCAGCAAATTGCCGGGGGCGCAGCCGTGGATGAAAATTATGGCCGCGAGAATTGCGGAACGAGGAGAGACGCGGCAGACTTCGCGCTTGCTTTGGACCGAGATATATCAGTCCGCGCAGGACGAAACCGTGAGCGAGAACGCCAAGGTTCACTTGATGCTCCTGAAGACGGATGACGATAAGGAACAGCTCGACCGGTTGCTTGCGGAATACGCAAAGAAAACAGGACGAAAGGCGGAAAGCCTTAACGAGCTGGTGAATGCCGGGGTGCTACGCGGTGCGCCGGTCGATCCGGAAGGAATTCCGTATGTCGTTGGAATGACGGGCCACGCGGAGCTGAATTCAAAAAGCCCGCTGTTCAAGCTGGCGCCGCTCTATCGAAGATTTTAGCCCGGCCATTTGGTGGCTGCAAGAAAACCTCATCTTGTACAATCGTAACGTTGGCCTTCTGCTCGGAGCATTGTCAGGCAGCTAAAATTGTTGCTGATACGCTCTAGCCGTTTGTTGATAATTGAGCAGATAGGTGTTTCTATCGCTCGCATACGCCCTGAAGCTGCTGGAATTCATCGCAGTTGTTTCCCGTTAAGCGGGCCTTCCAAACTGACAAGCCGCAATGAGAAATTGAGGCACGTTTCTCTCATGTCGGTTCACTGGTTGCTGGCAACCGTGCCAGAGGCTCAGGATAAGATCAAGCTTCACAGGGCCGCCAACTTTGGACGAACGCAAGCTTTCAAGCCGCTCGTGTAGGTCTTCCGAGACCTCTGCACTCTAACCGCAGCGC
>DATLVG010000022.1:0-46493 GCA_035577625.1 Candidatus Dormiibacterota bacterium | reverse complement strand
GCAGGGAACCAGGAGTTTTCTTAACGCAGGGAGCGCAGAGAAGAATAAGAGAGACGGTCAGGTTTACGCAGACTGAGGTTGGCGAATTCGATTGCGTGGTGGATCACACCGTAAGAGCGACGTCGGGTGGTCTTTTGGCTTCGCTCAGGGCGAACCGCAGCCCAAATGAGATACGTCCCCGGCTTGGTTGAAATCGAAGCAGCCGCCCGAAAGGGGCGGTTCTACAACAGCGAAGAGGGTGTGCAAGATTTCTTGAAAGAATCGTTCTAATCGCAGCGAGTAAATCTTTGTCGAGGAGAGGGTCATGGAGATTGCGTTGAATCGAATTGCGAAGGGCCGCAGGTTAGCGATGGTGACCGGAGCATTGGCTTTGGCGGCGACGGCAGTCGTGATTCCGCTATGCCGTTATGGCGGCGCGCAGGCCGCGCAGGAAAAAGAAGGTGGGCGGGCGGCGGGTCAGGATCAGGCGACAAGCTTGAGCGACCAGACGGATTTGGCGATCACGGTGTACAACTCGAATATCGCGCTGGTGCGGGATGTGCGGAATTTGTCGCTGCCGGTCGGCTTGTTCCGCTTGAAATTCATGGACATTGCGGCGACGGTGAATCCGGCGACGGTGCATTTTCGATCGTTGAATGAGCCGGAAAAGCTGGGCGTGATTGAACAGAATTACGAATACGATTTGCTGGAGCCGGCGAAGCTGCTGCACAAGTACGTTGGAAAAGAAGTGACGCTGGTGCGGTCGTATCAGGAAAACGGGACGACAAAGCGGGAAGAGGTCAAGGCGACGCTGCTTGCGGACAACAACGGGCCGGTGTGGAAGATTGGAAACGAAATCGTGACGGGAATGTACGCAGAGAGCTTGCGGTTTCCCGAAGTGCCGGCGAATTTGTACGATCGGCCGACGCTACTAATGTCGCTGGAAAATGAAGGCGGAAGGAAGCAGCAGGTGGAGACGTCGTACCTTGCGACGAATCTGGCGTGGAATTCGGACTATGTGTTGACGATTGGTCGCGACGACAAAGCGGCGGACCTGGATGGCTGGGTGACGCTGACGAACAACAGCGGGACGGCGTTTCACAATGCGCGGTTGCAGCTTGTGGCGGGCGATTTGAACCGGATACAGAATGCGCCGGCGGCTGCGGGGATGATGGCGGATGCTATGGTGACGAGGGCGAAAAAGGCGGAGCAGTTTGCGCAGGAGAATTTCAGCGAATATCACCTGTACTCACTCGGGCGGAAGACTTCCGTCGAGGATAAAGAGACGAAGCAGATCAGTTTGCTGCAGGGCAGCGACGTGCCGGTGCAGAAGATTTTTGTGGTGAACGGACAGAATTGGTATTACCACAATCAGCAGAATCCCGGTTCGCCGCTGAAAGACAACGTGATGGTGTTTTACAAATTCAAGAATGAACAGAAGGCCGGTCTTGGAATGCCGATGCCGGCGGGAAACGTGCGCGTCTACCAGAAAGATTCGAAAGGCAACGTGCTGTTTGTCGGCGAAGACCGCATCGACCACACGCCGAAGGACGAGTTGGTGACGATCCACATCGGCAATGCGTTCGATGTGGTGAGCGAGCGGAAGCAGACGGACTATAAGCGGGTCGATACGCATACGTGGGAGATGGAGTTTGAAATTACGCTGCGCAATCACAAGGACACGCCGGTGACGGTGGAAGTGAATGAACCGATCGGCGGGGACTGGGAGATGGTGAATTCGAGCTACAAGTACACGAAGACGGCGGCCTGGGCTGCGCAGTTCCAGGTGCCGGTGGGCGCGAATGGAACGAGTGTATTGAAGTATCGGATTCGCGCGAAGTGGTAGCGCTTGGTTAGGATCGAGTAAGAGTGAGAAGGGCACCCGGGTCGGGTGCCCTCATTTCATTTGTGCGCGATACGGCAGGCTTCAGAAAGCCGGCCCTACAACCGCTCTTGGGACAAACCCCGCTGTACAAACTAACGGCATCGTTTGGTTGAAATTGAAGATGCCGCCCTAACTACGACCGCATCAAGATTCGAGGATGGCGTCGGCTTCGATTTCGACTAGCATTTCGGGCGAGATGAGACGGCTGATCTGGACCATGCTGGTGGCGGGGCGAATGTTGCCGAAAAATTCGCCGTGGGCGCGGCCAATCTTTTCCCACTCGGCGATATTGAGAACGTAGATGCGAGTGCGAACGACGTCTTTTAGCGAGGCGCCGGCACGCGTGAGGGCGGCTTCGATGTTGCGAATGGTTTGCACGGTTTGCGCGTAGGCGTCGCCGACGCCTATGATGCGGCCGTCGGGACCGGTTGCGGTGGTGCCGGAGACGCTGATTAAACCGCCGACTTTGACGGCGCGGGAATAGCCCACGATAGGCTCCCACTGCGCTCCGCTTGAGATGTTTTCCCGTGCCATTTATGACTCCTCCGCTGTGGTTCGCTGACCGGCTGCGATGCCGCGCCATGCTAAAATGAAGGGAAATTATCGCACAGGAGCGCTTGCGGTGTGGAAGCGCGGTGCGATTTGAAAAGACGAGAAAACACTTCATGCGCTGCAACAGCATATTGGATGCGATTGGAAAAACGCCGCTGGTGCGGCTGAACCGCATCAATCAGGGATTGAAGCCGCAGATGTACGTGAAGGCGGACTACACGAATCCGGGCGGAAGCGTGAAGGACCGCATCGGCGTGTACATGATCGACGAAGCCGAGCGCAAGGGATTGCTGAAGCCGGGTGGCACGATTATCGAAGGGACGAGCGGAAATACCGGAATGGGGCTGGCGCTGGTGGCGGCGGTGCGCGGCTACAAAATGGTTTTTACGATTACGGACAAGCAATCGAAGGAAAAAGTGGATTTGCTGAAGGCGCTGGGCGCGGAAGTGATTGTGTGTCCCACGGCGGTCGAGCCGGACGATCCGCGTAGTTATTATTCGGTGGCGAAAAAGCTGGCGAGGGAAATACCTAATTCGTTCTATCCGAATCAGTACGACAACCCGATGAATCCGGAAGCGCATTACAAGACGACGGGGCCGGAGATTTGGGAGGATTCGGGTGGGAAGATTACGCATTTTGTGTGCGGTATGGGAACGGGCGGGACGATCAGCGGCGTCGGGAAATACCTGAAAGAGAAAAACCCGAAGGTGAAGATTATCGGCGTGGACCCGGAAGGGTCCCTGTACTACGACTTTCACAAGTCTTCGCAAGTGGTGAAAGCGAAGACTTACGTCGTCGAAGGGATCGGCGAGGATTTTTTCCCGACGACGATGAACATGAAGATTCTGGACGATGTCATTCAGGTCAATGACGAAGAATGCTTTGTGGTGGCGCGGCGGCTCGTGAAGCTGGAAGGAATTTTTACGGGCGGGAGCGGCGGCGGGTGTATGTCGGGCGCATTGCGGCTGGCGAAAGAGCTAGGGCCGGAGGATTTTGTGGTGGCGTTCATGCCGGACACGGGCATGCGGTACTTGAGCAAGGTGTACAACGACGAATGGATGCGCGAGCGGGGATATGTGGAGTCGGCGGTACCTATTACGGCGGGAGAGATTGTCAGCGCGAAAAACAGTTCTGGAAAGGTGCGCGAGCTGGTGATTGCGCGGCCGTACCAAACGGTTTTTCATGCGCTGAAAACAATGCAGGAGCAGGACATCTCGCAGATTCCCGTGTTCGAAGAAAATTTGCCGATCGGCACTATGTATGAGGACCAGATTTTGACACTGGCGCTACAGGGAAAAGATTTGCGGAAGCTGGTGGTACGTGAAGTGATGAGCAAGCCGATTCCGAAGATTCCGAAAACGGCGCCGGTGGAGCGCGTGACGTATATTTTGAGCCACGAAAATCCGGCGGTGTTCGTAGAAATGGGCGAAGCGAAGTTTGAGATTTTAACGAAATACGATTTGATGAGCACAGTCGCCAGTTTGATGGAACAGAAGCGATAACGATATTTCCCCACGAAGAAAAAATAGATCGGAAAAGAGAGCGCTGTGAAGATTCAGGATTTTAACGAGCGGTTAAAGGATTCGATTCTCATTGCGGATGGCGCGATGGGGTCGCTGCTGCATGAGACGGTGGGGACGCAGCGATGCTTCGACGAGTTGAACGCGACGGAGCCGGAAGCGGTATTTCGCGTGCACCAGGCGTATATCGAAGCGGGCGCGCAGATTATCGAGACGAATACCTTTGGAGCGAACCGGTTCAAGTTGTCCGCGCTTGGGCTGGGCGATGAAGTGCAGAGGTTGAATTCGCGCGGCGTGAAAATTGCACGGGAGGCGCGAGAATCCGCCGCGCGGGAAGTGTTGATCGCGGGATCGATTGGGCCGCTGGGTTTGGGCGTGCAGGCGCGGCATCCGGAGCCGGAACAAATTTTAGAGATTTTTCGCGAACAGGCTCAGGCGTTGGAAGAACGCGGCGTGGATTTGTTTATTTTGGAGACGTTCACCTACATCGAAGAGATTTTGTTGGCGATTGACGCGATTCGATCGTTTTCGGGAATGCCGATTGTGGCTTCACTGACTTATGCCGAAGACGGGCGAACGTACGGAGATTTGAGGCCGGCGGACGCTGCGGCGCAGTTGAAAAATAAAAACGTGCAGGTGATCGGTGCGAACTGCACGCTGGGTCCGCAGGCTCTGCTGCCAATATTGCGCGAGCTTACGTCCGTGGACGATTTGCGGGTGAGCGGGATGCCAAACGCGGGATTTCCGAAACGCGAAGGCGACCGGATCGTGTATCCGAAGTCGTCTCCGGAGTATTTTGCGCTGTTTGCACGCGAAGCGGCTGAAGCAGGCGTACGGATTTTGGGCGGCTGTTGCGGCACGACGCCGGCGCACGTGCGTGCGATGGCGGATGCCGTGAAATCGCTGAAGCCGACGAAGCGTCACGCGTCGGGGGTGGCGGTAGAAGCGGGCGGCAAGCCGTCACCGGTTGTGCAGCGCGAGCCGGAGAGCAAACTCTGGAAAAATATTCAGGCGGGGAAATTCTCGGTTAGCGTGGAAATCGACCCGCCGAAGGGCATTGCGCTGGACCGGATTTACGAGCAAGTGGATAAGATCATGGCGTCCGGAAAAGTGGACGCGATTGACATTAATTCCGGCGCGATGGCGCGCGTAGGAATGGATGCGCTCATTGTGGCGGGGGCGTTGGAGGCGCGCGGAGTGGAAACGATTCCGCACCTGACAACGCGTGACGAAAATATTATTGGGTTGCAGGCAGGACTGCTGGGCGCGTGGACGGTGGGCGGCGTCCGAAACGTGCTGGCGATTACGGGCGATCCACCTTCGGTTGGAGACTATCCGGAGACGAGTGGCGTGTACGAAGTGGATTCGGTCGGTCTGGTGAAAGTGCTGAGCCGGTTGAATCAGGGAACGGATTGGTCGGGAAAAACGTTGGGCGGCGCGACAAATTTTACGATTGGCGTCGCAGTGAATCCCGTGGCAGATGACCTGGACGTTGAGATCGAGCGATTTCTGGCGAAGATTGAAGCGGGCGCGCACTTTGCGATGACTCAGCCGATTTTTGATCCCGAGCACTGGCACGATTTCGTGAAGAAATTGGGCCGGAAGCCGGCGATTCCGGTTCTAGTGGGAATTTGGCCGTTGACGAGTTACAAGCAGGCGTTGCGGCTGAACAACGAAGTGCCCGGAATTATTATTCCGGAACCACTTTTGAAATCACTGGAAGCAGCGGGGACGGCGGCGCGCGAACGCGGGTTCCAAGTGGCGCACGAGATGTTGGCCTGGGCGCGAACAGAACTGGCCGGCGCCTACCTGATTCCACCTTTCAAGCGGTATGAAGAAATTCTCGAGGTTTTCTAGCGCCGGTTCCGATTGAGCGCTCTCACTGTTGTGAGCGCTGGTTGCGGCTTAACGGGATTCACCAACAAAAGCTTGATCCGTCCGCCTGCGGGGCGCGTTTTGACGTATGATGGCGCGCCACTGCGCGAACTCTGCTCGCGCTGATTCGTTTTGCTTCCCGCTCGAAGGAGCGCCGTTGACCACGTCTTCACTGCCATCGTTTGTTCCTGCGCAGCGAATCGGTTTTCCGGCTATCCATCTTCCGAAAGAACGGCGACTCACATTGTTCGCCTTGGTCTGCCTGGCGTATTTCACGACCTGCGGTGGCGCGTACGGGCTGGAGCCGCTGGTTGGGGCTGTGGGTCCTGGATGGGCGGTGGTGCTTATCGTTGTCACACCATTTGTTTGGAGCTTGCCGACGGCGTTGATGGTGGCGGAGCTGGCGACGCTGATACCGGAAGAAGGCGGTTACTACGTTTGGGTTCGAGAAACGTTGGGACCTTTTTGGGCCGTTCAGGAAGCGTGGTGGACGATCGGATATTCGGTCGTGCTGCTCGCCATCTTTCCGGTTCTGTTTGTGAGTTATCTGACGTTCTTCATACCCGCACTCGGTGTTGGCGCACAGACCGGGACGATCGCTGTGACTCGATGGCTAGTGACGGTGATTTTTATTTTGACAGCAATGGGAGTGAACCTAAAGGGTTCGCGGGAAGTTGGCCGCTCGTCGAAGATCGGCGCGTTGTTTGTGCTCGGCGCGTTCGCGACGATGATTCTGCTCTGGCTGAAGCGAGGGCCCGGGCCGGGTACCGCGATGGACATCGTCGTTCGGGATTTTGGCGGCAATCACAAAGGGGCACTTCTGCTTGGGCTCTCTATCATTGTTTACAACTATTCCGGCTGGGACAACGTTTCGACGTATGCCGCCGAAGTAGACCAACCGAAACGAAATTATCCGCGTGCGATCGCGGTGGCGTTGGTGCTTGCGGTATTGAGCTACTTGCTCCCGGTCGTGGCAGGACTCAGCATCACGACGAAAACGGAAATTTGGACCGACGACGCGGGCTGGCCGGTGATTGCGCAGATCGTCGGTGGTCGCTGGCTGGGCGGATTGATTGCAGCTGGCGGTCTCGTTTCGACGTGGAGCCTTTTCAATGCACAACTGCTCTACGTTTCGCGCCTACCGTTTGTGATGGCTTGGGATGGCTGGCTGCCTGAGCCGTTTCGCAAAGCCTCGCCGGAGACGGCAGTTCCAAGGTTGACGATTTTCTGGCTCTGCGCAATTGCCGCGCTATTCAGTATGCTTTCGTACGGCGGCTTGGCGGTCATCCAGTGCATCCTTTATGCTGCCGCGCTTACTTTGGAATTCTTGGCGCTGATTACGCTACGCCTGCGGCAAAGGGAAAATGCCGGAAGTTTTCAAATTCCCGGAGGCTGGCTGGGAATGACGTACGTGTGTGTGGCTCCGTGCGCATTTGCGGCGCTCGTTATTTACGCAACGCTGCGGGATGGGCGGTCTTTCATTGGGCAACTGCTCGTTGTTGTGGGAATCATGGCGAGCGGTCTGCTTCTTTACGTCCTTCGACGCAAACAATAGAGATTAATTAGCGGTCGCTTTCGCTTTGAGTGTGGCGTCAAAGAGCAATTTCAGGAGCGCGCTTTGAAAGAAGGTAGTGCGAGACGAGCCATTCTTTGCCGTCTCGGTAGCCCCACAATTCGGCGCAGGCCATGAAAAAGATGCGCCAGCGCGACCACCACTTTTTGGCGTTTTCGTGGCCGTAAGTTCTTCTGAGAAGCGGCATAAGCCGGGCGCGGTTGGCATCCATGTTGGCTAGCCAGGCTTCGGAAGTGTTTTGGTAATGAGTGCCGAGTTCGGCCCAGTGTTCGACGACGCGCAGGTCGCGGTCGAAGAATAGAAGCAAGTCGTCGCTGGGCATCATTCCTCCAGTGAAGAAGTGTTGCGCCATCCAGTCGCCAGCGTCGCGGACTTCGTAGGGATAGGCGAAGCGCGAGTGCGTGAAGATATGGAGGAACATTTCTCCGTCTGGTTTCAGCCAACTTGCTATTTTCGCGAGCAACAATTCCCAATTTCGCATGTGCTCGAACATTTCGACGCTGACAATGCGATCGAATGTGGCAGGCGCTTCAAAAGAATTCATGTCGGCGGTGAGGATGGTGACGTTCTTCAGGCCGCGTGCAGTGGCATCGGCAAGGATGGATTCGCGCTGGGAGGCGGAGTTTGAAACACCGGTGATGCGGCTGTTTGGAAAATGTTCAGCTATGTAGAGCGTCAGCGAGCCCCAACCGTAGCCGAGTTCCAAGATGTTCTGACCGTCGACAAGCTGAGCGCGTTCGCACATGAGGCGAAGCATCGCTTCTTCCGCTTCCGCGAGCGACTCACAGCCATTTAGGAAGTAAGCCGAGCTGTATTTGCGGCGCGGGCCAAGGACAAGTGTAAAAAACTCGGCGGGCATTTCGTAATGCTGCGCGTTGGCGGAGTCGGTGCGCAGGGCGATGGGGCTGCGCTTCATTTCTTCGACGAAGGCGAGCTTGGCGGCGCGATTCGCGTCTTCGCTGCCGCGATCTTCTTCTTTCAAGCGCTCTTTCAGCATCTTTCGAATCGCGGCGCGAATCACGAAATCTGGAATTAAACCACTTTCAATGAGTGGTTCGTACCAAAAGCTTTTCTCAGGCTGATCCTGTGCTGCGCCGAGCCACTTCGCGTGAGCTGCCTGGTTCGAAGTCGTCCGCGTCATACTCCCGCCTTCTTTGGAAACCATGGAATGAACGCGATGGTGGTCTTTTGATACTCGCGATATTGATCGCCGCGGCTGCGGAGCGCCTGTTCTTCCGTCGTCGGAATTCCTGTGACGCCGAGGAGGAAATAGAGAATGAGCGCGGGAGACAGCAATCCGAGCCAGCCCCAGGGCGAGGCAATCGCAAAGGTTGCGTAGCTGAGCCAGATCAGCCATTCGAAAAAATAGTTCGGATGGCGCGAGTAGTTCCACAGCCCTGCGCGGCAAAGACTTCCTTTATTTGCGGGATTTCTTTTGAATGCACTGAGCTGCGCGTCGGCCAGGGCTTCGCCGAGGATACCGACTGTCCAGATGGCGCCACCAAGTTTTTCGAAGAGGCCGAGCGGCGCGCGCGAATCGAGGCAGGCCAAAAGGAAAGGGACGGAGAGTGCGACGTCGAGGAGAGCCTGAAATTCGAAGAAGAACAGAAATCGCAGCGGCAGGTTTGTTTTCCAGTCTTTGCGCAATTGAACGTAGCGGCCCTCTTCCGGATGGCCGATGACGCGCGCAAACAAAAGGTACGTCGCGAGGCGCAGTCCCCAGACTCCGGCCATTGTGGCAATGGCATACCTGCGCGCCGCGTAGCCCGGTCCGGTAGACGCGTAATAAATCGCGAGCAGGGCGAGACCCAGGGCCCACCCCACGTCAACGATCGCGGCGTTCTTGATGAGCAGATGGATGATCCACAACCCGAGCATCATGACCGAGACGGTGGCCGTGCCAACCAGCGCCAGGTGCATTGCGACGGTAAGCATCAGGCCGCCTCGGGAACCGTCTGGATTTGACGGCGAAGCGCGCGACGGAGGAGCGGCGTGAGCACTGCGTACGCGATAGAAACAAAAACCGGCGCGAGAATTGTCCACACGACAATCGCGTGCCATGTGGTTGTCCAGAGAAATCTGATGGCATTCCAAACGCCGTTGTGGATGAGTTGCAGGATTTGCGACAGGGACAGCGGCATATGCTTCGCAGCGAAAAGCTTTTCGCCGAGGCGGAAAAATGGCAACAGGAGCGCAAGCTGCACGGGATACATGAAGTAGTTCACTATTTGAATTGCTGGGAGATTTAGACGCAGAACCAGTGCGGCGATGGCGCACAGCGCAGTGGTCCAACCAAGCGCTGGAAATACGCCGAGGGCAGCACCGAGCGCGACGCTTAGAGCGATTTTCTCCGGCGTCACACCCTGGCGAAGCAAATCCAGGAGCGGCCGGACGAGCTTACGGAACAGCAATCCATCGTTCATGCGATCAAGCGGCCTTTTGCTGAAAGAGTGCATCGAGTCCTTGTTCTTTCTTCAAACTAAAAAGTTGCCAGAGCACGTACGCGGACATAGCGATGTTCCCCAGAGTCATGATGAGCACGAACCACACCAATTTGAGCGCAGGAGAGCGTTCGCGCCAGGCGAGCCAGCAGAAAAAAGTGAGGAAGCCGAAATATGCGTCATAGAGAGTGGCCATGGACCACGGGCTTGCCGCGAAAGCCGGCATGGCACTCCACAAGCTGACGTGCAGGCTGGTGCGCACAGTCATCACCACCATGAATATGAGGATGAAGCCGAAGAATAGTTTCAATGCCGTCTTCATTCGCGGTTCTCCTGCAGGTCCTTTCGGAACGGACAATGCGACGCCCGAGTGTAATACGGGAATGACGTGGATTCCGATCAGTTGGAGGGGACGCGATGAGAACGGGCAGTTGACGCGGGAAGGACGGCTTAACTAGCCCTTTTTGAATGGGTTAGCGCATGCCTCCGGTCTTCTTCGGATTCAAGCCAGACGAGAGATCTTTCACACGGCGACTTCAAGAACAGCGCTGCGGCCAAGGATTCAAAAAATCTCATCTAGTGGCGCTTCTGCGACGTATTACACTCAAGGAAACTTGTGAGCCGCATCGCCGTCATCGGTTCCGGAATTTCTGGACTTGCTGCCGCCTATTACCTCAGCCGCAGGCATGAAGTGTTCTTGTTTGAACGGGACGAGCGAATCGGCGGGCACACTCACACCGTAACCGTCGATTCGAGCCGCGGGCCGTTGCCGGTTGACACGGGCTTCATCGTTCATAACGACCGGACGTATCCGAATCTGATTCGTCTGCTGGGAGAACTCGGCGTGCCCCGCACGAATTCGGACATGTCGTTTGCGGTGAGCTGCCGACAAACCGGGTATGAATATTCGAGCCGCGGGCTGAGGGGATATTTTGCGCAGCCGGCGAACGTATTTAAACCGAGCGCGTATGCGTTGTTCGGAGAAATTAGAAGGTTCAACAAGATCGCGCCGCGGTTGCTGGAGCGGCCGGATGCCGGGAAGCTGAAGCTTGGCGATTTTCTGGACGAACATCACTTCACGCAATTTTTCCGCGAGTTTTATCTCTTTCCGATGGCGTCCGCGATTTGGTCTTGCGCGCACAATGCGGTGCGAGAGTTTCCGGCGGCGATGCTTACACGGTTTTTTCACAACCACGGAATGCTTACGGTCAATGGACACCCGCAGTGGAAAACGATTCCGGGAGGGTGCGGCCGCTACATTGCGCCGATCACCGCGCCGTACAGGCAGCGTGTATTCAGTGGAGTAAAGATTCACAGCGTGGCGCGCGACGAGCAGAGCGTGACGCTGAAGTTTGCGGGTGGCCGGCCAGAGATGCGGTTTGAAGAGGTGGTGTTCGCAACAAACTGCGACCGCGTGCTGCCGCTGCTCGAAAGACCGTCGGACGACGAGCGGGATGTTCTGCGGCAATTTTCGACGAGTCGCAACGATGTGATTTTGCATTGCGATGACAATCTGCTGCCACGGCTGCCCGCAGCGCGCGCTTCGTGGAATTACCTGCTGCATCTCGACGCGAGAAACGGCAGCGCGCCTGCCACGATGACGTACCACATGAATCGTTTGCAGCGGCTGCCGGTTGAAGAGGATTACTGCGTGACGTTGAACGCGAGTGCGTCAATCCGGCCGGAGAAAATCTTGCGGCGGCTTGCGTACGATCACCCGATTTTCACACTTGATTCGATGCGCGCGCAGCAGTGTTGGCGGAAGATCAGCGGCGCAAACCGCACACATTTTTGCGGGGCGTATTGGTTTTATGGGTTCCACGAGGACGGAGTCAACTCCGCGTTGCGTGTTGCGGAGTCGCTAGGAGTGCGGGTTTAGAAAATGGAATCGGCTCTATACGTCGGTAGGTTGCGGCATCGCCGGTTCACCCCGAAGGAGCATTCGTTTGAATATCCGGTGTTTCTTTCGCTGCTCGACGTGGACGAGATCCCGGAGCTTATGCGACGCTCTCCGCTTTCGAGTTACGAACGCTGGAACGTTGTTTCGTATTTCGGGCGCGACCATTTCGGAGATCCGGCAAAAAACTTGCGCGGGCGAATTGAGGCGGACGCGCGAAAGAATGGTGTGGCGCTACCCGATGGCAAGATTTTCCTTTTGACGCACTTGCGTTATTTCGGATATGTCTTCAATCCCGTTTCGTTTTTCTATTTTTACGATGCGCAAGGGCAGCTGCGCCAGATGATGGCTGAAGTGAACAACACGTTTGGCGAGAGCCACAACTATTGGCTAACGCCGGACAACGAGCGGAAAGCCGCTGCGGCACGGCGCTATACGACAGAAAAACGGATGCATGTTTCGCCGTTCATGGGCATGGATCTGGACTACGACTGGATTTTTACAGAGCCAGGCGAGCGGCTCGTGGCGCATATGAATACGCTGCAGTGCGGCAAACCGTTTTTCGATGCCACACTAAAGTTGCAGCGGCGTGAATGGACTCGCACCGAACTGCACCGCGTTCTAGCTGCATATCCGCTGATGACGGCGCGAGTGATTGGCGCGATTCATTGGGAAGCTCTCAAGCTGTGGATCAAGCGAGTTCCGGTTTTCACGCATCCGGTAAAAACGGCGCCAACCGATACGCTTCAAACGAGTTCGACCGCCGGGGCGAGGAAAGGAAACGTCTCAGGATGAAGCGTTTATTGGAGAGGGTGGCGAAAAAGATTTTTCTGAATACGCTCGGGGATCTTAGAGATGGATTTCTCGAGATTGTTTGCCCCGACGCGACTTACACGTTCGGCGAACCCGCGTCGACGCTACGGGCGATGGCCGTGATTCACGACGAACGGTTTTTCCTGAGGGCGATCATGGGAGCGGACATCGGCCTCGGCGAATCGTATATGGATGGCGATTGGACAACGCCGGACCTGGTGACGCTGGTGCGCGTGATGGTGAGGAATCTCAGGACAATCGATTCGCGCAACCGGTTTGCGTCGGCTATTCGTAGAATCGTTGCGCGCCTGCACCATCGCCTGGCGGGGAACTCGATCACGGGTAGCCGCAGGAATATTCGCGCGCATTATGACATCGGAAACGACTTCTACCGCCTGTTCCTCGATCAGCAGATGAACTATTCGAGTGGATACTTTACGCGGCCCGGCGAAGGGCTTGAGGCCGCGCAAGAGCTGAAATCAGATTTGATTTGCCGGAAGCTGCGGATTGAGCCGGGCGACCGCGTTCTGGAAATTGGTTGCGGCTGGGGCGGTTTTGCAATCCACGCGGCGCGGCGGTACGGCGCGCAGGTTACTGGCATCACTATCAGCGAGGAACAATTCAAGTTCGCGGCCGAGTGGATGGCAAGCACGACTCTCGGCGCGGGCAGCGTAAATGTTCTGTTCGAGGACTATCGCCAGGTGCGCGGCCAGTTTGACAAAATCGTTAGTATCGAAATGTTTGAAGCGGTGGGACTGGACAACTATGACGAATTCTTTGCTGCTTGTGATCGTCTGCTGACGCCGAACGGTTCCATGCTCCTGCAGACGATTACAATGCCGGACCAGCAGCTTGCGGGTTATCGAAAGCGCGTGGACTGGATTCAACGTTATATTTTCCCGGGCAGCGAGCTCGCTTCGATTTCGGAAATTCACCGGTCCCTTGCACGAGTGACGCAGCTGTCAGCCGTTCATTCGGAAAGTTTCGGCCTGCATTATGCAGAGACGCTGTCGCAATGGCGGGAACGTTTCTTCCGGAATCTAGAACGCGTGAGGCAGTTAGGTTTCGACGAACGCTTCCAGCGCATGTGGGATTTTTATCTGGGTTGGTGCGAGGGCGCTTTCCGCGAGCGATACACCAACGTGGCACAGCTCTTGTTGGCAAAAACCGGAACGCAACATGCGATTCTCGGAGACGTTTTTGCGCCTGGTGCCGGGGCAGCGCGCACGGCCTCTCGCTGAAGAGCCCCTTCGATATTCGGCGCTGGAAAAAAAAGAGCGCCCGTTCTGGGCGCTCTTTTTAATGCGAAATGAACTGCCCTAGCCTACGCCATTTTGTAGCGCCGCCTGATGTTGAGCAGAACCAAGCCGCCCACGCCGAACAGAATCAGCGACGTCGGTTCCGGCTGGGCAGCGGCGGTAATTGATGCAAACGCGTGCGCCAAGGTGATGGTTGCTGTCGCCTGCAAGACAGCTCCTCGCGCGTTGAATGCGCCCGCCCGGGCGGCAAGCCCGGTCGCCATCACGGCCAAGACTAAAATTCCGAAAGTTACCCTAATAAGCTTCATTAACCGAATGTTTCCTCTCTGAATTAAGGCCCGTGGTTGTTTCCGAAGGAGAGGAGCGTGCCCAACTCCGAAGGCGCTATGATCGACCACCGACGACTGTCTGTTAGGCAAGACAAGGATGCACGGGGCGCGCCAATGTAAACACGCTGTAACAGACTTATATTCAATAGGTTACAGAATCACGATGGACCGGAATGTGCAAACATTTTCCTATTTGTGCAACTAGAGTACTAAAACCACCGCTTCGTCTTGTATTCGCCGGGCGGCTCTCCGTGCAGCTGCTCTTCTGTACCTGTAAGAGCCTAATTGTCAGTAAGATAGCGCTACTATGACCCGGCAACCACGCTGGTGTGGTCATGGATGATCCGCCAGCCTTCGGGGAAGCGTTGAAAGACCAAGGAGAAAACGCCTCCAATGTCGCCTTTTTCGCGGGTAAGGTGCCAATGCCCGAGGACCAGGGCCGCATCGGGGTTCAGGACGTGGACTTCCAGGCCGGTAAAGTCCAGCTTACCCATGGCTTGGCGGTCAGGATAGCTCTTACGGTAGCGCTCCTGAACTTTTGCAAAGCTGCGGGTGATGCCCTGGCTACCCGAGAAGGTGAGGTTATCGGACTTCCAATAGCCCTCCAAGAACAGGTCGACCTTCCCCTCATTCCAGGCGCTCTGCTGTTCGTCCAGGATGGCTCGAACGGCGGTCTCTGGGCCTGTTGCCGACCCCGGTGAAGCTCGCCGTTCGGCCAGGAGAGAGCCTGTTCCGAACCCCAACGCAACGACGAGCAAGCCCCATGTAATTCGCCTCATTCTTACCTCCTTCGGTTCGCCGCTTGGCACGCCATTTTGTCCTGAATCGGTTACTCCCGAGGGGACCATGGCTGGTAGTACTCTCGACCCATTGTCCACTGCATACCCCGCCGCCAGAATGGGCGTGAGGCTGAGGCTATGTTCTCCGCTATGCTACTTACAATTTCGGTCGTCGCACTTAGCCAGTTCGCCGTCTACTACTGGCGAGCGCTGGTGATGGGCGTCGCGTCTCAGCCGGTCTCGGAACGCGTGTTGGAAGCCGCTCAAATTAACGGCGCCGAATTGACGGCAGAGCACTTTCAGATCTTCTCCGAACTGCACGAACTTACGCCAGATCTGCGGCAGGCGCCAGACGGCATTGGTCTGGTGCGGCTCTATTATCACGCGATTCGCGCGCTCGGTGCGGTGGCTGGGAAATTCTCCACCTCAATTGCCGAGTGGAGCGAACGCGAAAAGGTTCTTTGTGCGCGCTATGCCGCGGTACAGATCGATAAGCGCTTGCGAGCTAACCTGGCGCTGGCTGCCTCCATCCGCTCCTGCTAGATCGTCCGCTAAATGTGCGCTTGATTTCGGGCGCGCCGTTCCAGACAATCCCTTCGCACGTACCTTAGCAGAGAGGCCAGCCAATGGTGAAGGCGGCTTTCCTTCAACTTCGCTTGATTCATGGGTCGTTTATTGTGACCTGGTTCGCGTTCATTTTGCTGACGGTCTACGTCGTTCATCCGGTGGACAAACTCACGGGTATGACCATGCCGTTGGTGTTCGGTGTTGCGGCGTTGTCCGGTATTTCAGTCGCTTGGACGCTGCGCCCGAAACTGGTGACCGCCCCTGCGGAAGAGTTGGCCAGGCAGCCTGATAACGCGGCGCAATTGCAGCGCTGGCGCAGTGGAAACATCCTGCAGTTCGTTTTCGCAGAAAGCGTTACGCTTTTTGGGGTGGTTTTGCGGTTGCTTGGGGGAGACTGGCCAGTTGCGGCCCCTTTTTTTGCCCTTGGATTGTTAATGCTGCTACTCAGCGCACCGCGCGACCCTTCAAGGCAGTTCTGACTTGGAAGAATTTGGAAGAGGCAATCGCAACTAATAAGCCCAGCGGAGAAGTATCCCACCCGTCGTGTAACCGGCGCCGACCGTCAGAATCAGCACGAGATCGCCCTTTTTCAAGCGACCCTCGGCGACTGCGTCGCGTAGTCCCAGCGGAATTGTCGCGGCGGTAGTGTTTCCGTAACGGTCGATATTCACCATAACCTTCGAATCTTCCACGCCAAGCCTCTCCTGCATCGCTTTGATGATGCGGAGATTCGCCTGATGCGGAACGACGAGCGCGATGTCGTCGCTCGTCAAACCGTTTCGCTGCACAAGGTGGACTGCTAATTCGGCCATTCGACGCACAGCGTACTTGAAAACCTGCGAACCCTCCTGATGCACGTAGTGCATCTTTTTCTCGACGGTTTCCATGGTGGAAGGGTTCAGCGAGCCGCCGCCCGGCATGAAGAGGAATTGACCGCCGGAGCCGTCTACATCGTGTTCAAAATCGAGGATGCCTTCATTCTCTCCCGCCGGCTCGATCAGTGCAGCGCCTGCGCCGTCGCCGAAAAGGACGCACGTTGCGCGGTCCTGGTAGTTCAAAATGGAAGTCATCGTATCGCTGCCGATGACAAGCGCTTTCTTGTGCGACCCGGCACCGACGAATTGCGCGCCGACCGTTAGCGCGTAAGCAAAACCAGAGCACGCGGCGGATAGATCGAAGCCCCACGCCTTACTAGCGCCGATGCGGTCCTGCACCAAACAGGCAGTCGCAGGAAAAAACATGTCGGGCGTCACGCTGGCCACGACGATCAAATCAATGTCCGCGGCATCTGTCTTTGTTTGCTTCAGGACGCATTTGGCGGCTTCGGTGGCCATATCGGACGTCGCCGTGCCCTTGTCCACGACGTGGCGCTCGCGGATGCCGGTGCGGGTGCGGATCCATTCGTCGTTCGTTTCGACGAACTTTGACAAATCGTCGTTGGTCATGACCCGCGGCGGTACAAAGCCGGCTACGCTCGATATTTTCGCCGCAATGCGGTGAGACATGTTGCTCCTAGCCTGGAGAACCCGGAAACAAGAAAAGAAATTCTAAGCGATGCCGCCGTTGCCGTACAAGTTGAGCACCTAAGCGTACGGTTTAGTAGCGGAAAAGATAGCTCAATTTTATAAAAAACAGTCGGCCGGTCATGTTCGATGGAGAACGCTGGAGAAGTACTTGCGCCGGAGACGTCGTCTCATCGAGGCGCAGATCGTTGAAGCTGTTGTTGTACCCGATGTAAAGGGCTGTTCCCGGGTGAACCAGATAAGTCAGCAGAAAGTCCGGCACGAAGTTTTTCGATGGCTGAACTGGGCCGCCGTCGAAGCTGCCGAGATTGCGCTGCAAATCCAGCAAGTGATTGTTCGCAAGCGTCGCGTCGTAATCCATAATCATGCGTAGTGAAAGCTCACGCGTGAACTGATAATTGAACTTCGTTCGAAGCAGATAGTTGTTGAAGACCGGATGCCCCGGATCGAATGTCGCGGGCGTGGAGCCATTTCGCGTGCCGAGCCTGTAGTAGATTGCCGTCTCGTCGATTCGAAATCGCGCCGAAGGCCGCACGGTAAGTCCGAGATTCACGCGATTCACATTGCCCAGAAACGGCGCAAGACCGCTCGCTGGAAAGAAGTTCTCTCCCGTACCAGTCGTATAGCGGCCCATGAAGCTGAGCCATTTATATGGCGCTGAACTGAACTGAAACGCCGTGCTGTGCTTGCGAAACGGAATGTTCGCGAATAGTTCGTACGCTTCGCCGCGGCTGACGATAAATGTCGTCTGCCGCGTAACGTCAATCTGGAAGCCCAGCGCCGCCCCCCAATCCTGCAGCACATTGTTATGGTCCCAATCCACGGTCTCGCTGACCGAAGGGCCAAAGTCCACAATCTTGCTGTTCAACGGGCGCCAGTAATAGCCGGCCGCGGACGTTTGCTGGCGAATGTCCACTCGGGGCACGAAGCCGAGTTCGGTGCAGAATCCTGGGCTGTAATCGGAATAAACATTGGTCATCACGAAGTGACGGCCTGTATAGGAGAGGTCTGCGTAGAGGGCATTTCCTTGTTGCGAAGCGGCAGGGGCGTTTGGTCCCGTGCCAGGCGGGAAGTCCAGGTTCTGGCAGAGCTGCGGGAGTCGGTTGTCTTGTCGCGTCCAACTATGGGCCGCCTGAATATCGGAGACCCAGTTTTTGCTGAGTTTAAGACGCGCGTCGAGAGAGACGATGCGATTGCTGGTGTCCGCGAAGTCGCGTGTCGAGGCAAACGCCCCGATGTAGGACTGCTTGCCGAATTCTCGCGCAACGCGAACCACACCATCCACGGCGCGCGTGTCAAAAGGACTTCCAGAAGGTTGATCCTGTCCCGGTTGCCTGTCGTCAATCACCAGAGCGCCCAGCGTCCAGGAACCCAGTTTGCCGGTCATACGCGACCCGAACTGCGGGTTCATAATCTGGCGCGAAAAGAAAAGATTCACCGGGGTCATGAAGAATCCCGCATTCTCGATGAAGAAAGGGCGCTTTTCCGGGAAAAAAACCGCGAAGCGTTGATTCACCGTTACCTGCGGGTCGTCGGATTCCACCTGGCTGAAGTCCGGGTTCAACGTTACGTCGAACGTCAGCGCGTCCTTCGCAACGAATTTCGCATCGAGCCCCGCGCGGTGCTCGAAGACGTCGCTGAAACCGGGGGCGGTGCCGTTCGACGGCTGATTCAGAAAGTGATTCGACGCCAGCAGTCCATAGGGAATCAGCTGAATATTGCGGCCCGGCGAAACATGATCGAGTCCGCTCACCGGCGCGAATTGCTGGGCAAGACCCTGTACGCGCTGCGTCACGTAAGGCCAGTAGTCGTACTCGCTCTTGCGCAAAATCGTGCGATAGAGGGCTACGCCCCACGTTTGCTCCGGCTCATGCGAAAAACGCAAACTCTTAAAGGGAATGGCGAACCAGACGATGTAGCCGTCCCGCGTCAAGCGTCCCTCGGAGTTCCATACCGTATCGAAGCTGAAGTCGTAGCCCTGACCTTCGGTATAGATCGCGTCCTGCTGAATTCCCAGCGGGTTCGAAAAATAATAGTAGGCGCGATGCTTGTCGCGGAAGGTGTCCAGGAAGACTCCGACGCCGTCGTCCTGGTCCAGATCCTCGCGCTTGGAGAGATGCGCGCGCACCGCACCGGAGGCATCCTTGCATTCGAACACGGCGTACAGGTTCTTCTGGTCGTACGAAAGATAGGCGGTGGTGCGCTCGCTGGCGGGATCGCCGTCGCCGGGAATATTTTGGCGGAAGTCCGTGACAGTCAGTTCGGCTTCACGCGCACGGCCGTCAATGAAATCAGCTAGCTTCGGAGGGCGCGCGACGCGTGGAATTCGGGAAAGCGGAATCGTCTGAGCCGGCGGCGTCGGCTCCGCGTGCCTCTGCGCGAGCGCCGCTGACAAGCCAATGCCAAAAATTAAGCTCCCAAGAGCGAGAAGTCGGAACAGGGCCCCCATGTAGTATTAACGGTATAACGTCATCTAAGGATTCACGCAAGAGTCGGGTCGTACCACGCACTAGCTTTTAACACGAAATGGTAAGTCACGATTGGACCAGCTCATGTTTCCAAGTGAGGGTCGCGGTTTTTTGCAGCGTTGCCGCCACGGAACAATATTTTTGAGCGCTTAAAGCGATCGCGTGCTTGACCGCGTCATTCTGAAGAGTTCCCCCGATACGAAACAGAATCTCCAGTTTTGTCCAGACCGTCGGCGGAGTTGCCGCCCGCTCCCCTGAGCAAATCACCTCGAGCCAGTCCACCTTTTGCCGCTTTTTCTCGAGGATGATAACGATGTCGGTCGCGGTGCAAGCGCCGAGCGCCATGAGCAACAGTTCCATTGGCCCGGGCCCTTCGTTCGTTGTGCGGTCGGAGTCGAGATGTATGGTATGCCCGGATGGGCTGATCGCACGGAACTTCTGCCCGCCTGTCCACACTACTTTTGCCGTTTGCATGGTACTGTCTCCCACAATGATGTTGCCACGGAGTGCGACTGCGTGGAGCTTATTACGAGTTGCGGCCGGAAGAAAGCGACGCGGCTTCAATGATTGGATTCGGAAGTTGCCTCATCGCCTGCACGAAGATCTGGACGATCTTGGCGTCGAACTGAGCATTCGCGCACCGTTCGAGTTCGGCCAGAGCATCAGACGCCGGGCGCCCCTTTTTGTATGTTCGATCGCTCGTGATGGTGTCGTACGCATCGGCGACGGCCACGATACGCGCACCGAGGGGAATGTCCTCGCCAACCAGAGCGTCTGGGTATCCGGACCCATCGAAAAATTCATGGTGGTGCAGGACCATCTGCCGAATCCGTGCCAATGGCGTCAGCGGCTCAAGAATTTTCGCTCCGAAGACCACGTGCGATTTCATCATGTCCCACTCTTCGGGATTCAAAGGCCCTGACTTGTTCAGAATTTGTTCCGGAATGCCGACTTTTCCGATGTCATGCAGCACCGCGCCCAATCGAACCTCTTCCACTTCGGCGTCGTTCATGTTCAATGCTTCTGCGATCAGCGCCGCATAAGCCGAAACTTTTTGCGAATGCCCCTGCGTGTAATGGTCTTTTGCGTCGATTGCGAACGCGAGGGATGTCACCGTGTCCAGGACCGCTTGCGGCAGCGCTTGCGGGCCTTCCGGTTTTTCCGCCATCACCGATGTCGGGGATACTACTTCCGTGCTCGCCAGCGACTCGGTGAACTGCTTCAATCGTTGATAGATTTCTTCAAACGCCTCGGGTCCCGTCGAAAATAGGCGCTTCAGCGTCACGCCCAGATACGCTTCCAGCACGTCCCGCTTCCACTTCTTCGCTTCGTTCGGGTCGAAATGGTCGGCCGTCGAAACCGCGTTCCCGCCCTGATGTTTCGACAGGTACATGGACGCGTCCGCCACCTGGATCAGTTCTTGCGGCGACGAGCCATGCAGCGGATAGCAGGCGATACCGAAGCTGGCGGAAATATTTTTTTCGCGCAAAAGCGGATCGGCCGAGACCCACCCACGCAGCTTTGAAGCAAGCTGCCGCGCCTGCTCCATCGAAGTTTCCGGCATCAGGATTACAAATTCGTCGCCACCGTAACGCGCGACCACGTCCGAACGGCGGCAATTTGTTTCCAGAATTTGCCCCACCCGTTGCAGAACCAGGTCGCCTTCGAGGTGGCCGTAAAAATCGTTTACGAATTTGAACCGGTCGAGATCCATCAGCACCAGCGCAAAGGCGCGGCCGGCACGAGTCGAACGCTTCCATTCGGCGGACAGCGCTTCCATGAAGAAGCGATGCGTTTTGACGCCGGTGAGCCCGTCCGTGATTGCCTGCTCCTGGGCCTTTTGGAACGTCAACGCATTGTGCAGGGCGCCGGAAATCAAGTCGGCCAGCGTGCCGAGCAAAAGTATTTCTTCATCGCTGAAATCGACTGGTTCCGACGATTCCACATACAAAACGCCGTGCAACTGTTCCGCGTAGAACACCGGCAATCCAATTGCCGCGACCGAATCGGGAAGCAACGGCTTGAGCGTCAATTCCGAGTGCACCGAGGCACTGTACGAAGCCATGTTGCCGGTTCGCGCCACCTGGCCGAGTAACCCGGCTCCGAGCGGGATACGCCGGCCCAGTGCGCCACGCCGCTTTCCAGCCTCCGCTTGAATTACGATTTCGCGCGTCGAGTAATCCAGCGTCGCGATGCCAATGTGGTCGTAAGTGAGGCCGGCTTCCAGTTGCTCCGTAATTTTAGCGAGCATTTCATCGGGATTCAGCGTGGCGATGGCGTTTCGCGAAATTGTGTTCAACAACGAAAGATGGCGCGCCTTGGTCCGTTCCTCCTGGAACAGCCGCGCGTTTTCCATCGCAATCGAGGCTTCGCTCGCCAGTACGCGCAGCAGTTCGAGGTGCCCTTCGTCGAAAGTGCGCTCCTGGTCGGAGAATACGGCCATTGCGCCGATCGCGCGATCGTACGCGACCAGCGGAACGCCGCAGAAACAGCCGCGGTTGCGAAGCGGCTGAACTCCGAGTTTCTTCGCTTCTTCCATATAATTCTCGCGAATCAGAACGGGCTGCCGCGTCCGGATGATGTACTCCGTGATGTGATTTCCCGCGGGCCGTGAACGTTTCGGCAGACGGACACCGTCGATAATCTCAAGGTCGAAGTGCATCTCGTCCAGCGTTCCGTCAATCGATCCGATGTAGAAATTCTCCACGTCGAACAGGCGCCGCAGCTCTTCCCAGATTTTGCGGAACAAGTCTTCCTTTTGCAGTGTGGAACTTAGCGCGCGGCCGATTTCGTTGAGCACGTGCAATTCTTCTGACCGCCTTGCCGTCTGCTGAATCAGCATGCTGTTCTCTACCGCCATGCCGATTTGGTGGCCCAGCGCGAACAGCAACCGCAATTCTGCCGGTGTGAACTTCCGGCTGTCGGGAGACCCGAGCAACAGCACTCCGAATGCCTGTTCTTTTGCCTGCAAGCTGATGGCGATAATGCTCCGCAAATCCTGCTTGAGCGCTAGTTGCCGAAATCGGCGAATCGGTTCTTCTTTTTCCAGCGCGCTCAGCGAATCGTCGCGCAAGTCCCGGAAGCCAAGCAATCCGCCCAGGCGCGCGACCAGTCCGACGAGATAATCGTCCAAACCTTCCTGTTGCACGGTTCGGCAAAACTCGTCGTCGAGCCCCGCAGCCACCACCGACGTCGGCCCTTGCGGATCGCCCTGGTGAAGAAACAGCGCTCCTGCAGGCAAGCGCACGACGCCCAGTACACGATCCAGCGCCTGGGACAGCATGCGGTGAATCTCGCCGCCGACGAAACTTGACGTTGCGAGGTTCAGGTTCGACAGCGCCAGCATGTTCCGCTCAACGCGGCGCTTTTCCTCTTCGTATAACGCCATCACCATCAGGATTGCCGCGAACGCGGCAGGAAACGATGATGTCGGATGCAGCGTCAGATGACGGGCCTCGAACGTCCGCTCGAAGAATGCGAACGCCATTCCCATCACTCCCCAACCCAGGAAAACAACGAACAAAAGTCGATCGGCCAGCGTTTCCTGGCGCCGGCTTTCGTGCCAGAAAATGGCCGCGGCCCCGATATATACGGCGCTTCCCCCGATCATCACCGAGGCCGGCAAGTGATAAAGGGAATTGGCGGCGGCCCAGATTGCGAGAACGCAGGCGGCGATCAGTGCAGGCACCAGCCAGGGCTTGCGCTGCGCGTAAAGTTGCGTGCCGAGAAAAAAGAGGATGCCGGCGACGCCAAACAACCAATGATCAAGCGAATTCTGGAAGGATGCTTCGCCGGGCTTTCCCGCGAATGCCGACCCGAGATAATGGAGCGCAAGCAGGCACCAGCCCGCTGTCCACAACAACAGATACGTTTGCCGTTTTACGCTGTGGATGTACGCGAAAAACCCCGCTACAAGCGAGGTGGCCATCAGCAGCGCAATCGCAATAAGTCCGTGATCCGTCAATGAAACATTCACTTTCGCGTCTTTTCAGACGATGTTATTGGGCAGTCCGGCGCAATCGAAACCGCCGCGCGCGAACGATATTCTAACCGCGCCGCACGCGAACATGGCCCGTAAACACGCCTGGAGACACACCTTACCCGAACAAACTTACGTACCCGGAATTATGGGCTACCGCTTTTTACCTGTGCAACCGTACTGGGGTACTGGTGGCCAAAGAGACAGCGTCCCGTTCGGGGGTTACCGTAACGGCACAATCTGCGGTGCCCACGGCGCCCAGCGTGCTTCGGCCCATGCTTTTGCGGCCTGTCGCCTATTTCGCTACACTGAATGTTTGGAATTTTACGGAGAATTGTCACCGCTCATGGCCGAACAGCCCAACTCGACTCCAAATCAGCCGCGCGTGCGGTTTGCGCCCTCTCCCACCGGTTATTTGCACGTCGGCGGCGCGCGCACGGCGCTTTTCAACTGGCTTTTTACCCGCCGGTATCGCGGCACCATGA
Organism: Candidatus Dormiibacterota bacterium; assembly: GCA_035577625.1. Taxonomy (GTDB): domain Bacteria; phylum Acidobacteriota; class Terriglobia; order Acidiferrales; family UBA7541; genus Acidiferrum. The sequence goes on along the minus strand of DATLVG010000022.1, from coordinate 22,569 downwards.
TCCTTCGTATCGAAGACACGGACGCGGAGCGCAATAAGCCGGAACTCGTCAACGGAATTCTCGAAGGTTTAAAGTGGCTTGGCGTGGATTGGGATGAAGGCCCGTTTTACCAATCGCAGCGCACGCAACTCTACAAAGATTCCGCCAAAAAGCTGTTAACGAACGGCACCGCATTTCTGTGCTACTGTCCGCCGGAAAAATATGTCGGCGGCGATCATGCGGAGACGGATTCGGGCCCCGCACAAGTTCGCCGTATCGTACGCTGTTCTTGTCGCGACGGTAAGCCATCGTCACCGGACACCAAGCCCGCGCTTCGCTTCAAGGTTCCCATGGGTGGCAAGACGCAATTCTTCGACGCCGTTTTTGGCGAGCGCGAATTTTCGAATGACGAAATCGAAGACTTCGTGTTGTTGCGTTCAGGGAAAGAAGGTGAAGACTTCGGCCAGGCCATGTACCAGATGAGCGTCGTCGTGGACGATGTGGACATGCGCATCACGCACGTGATTCGCGGCGCCGATCACATCTCTAACACGCCGAAACAAGTTTTGCTCTATAAGGCGCTTGGTGCGGCGCCGCCGGTCTTCGCGCATGTTCCGCTGATTCTCGGCGCGGACAAATCGCGCCTTTCGAAACGCCACGGCGCCACTGACGTCAACATGTATCGCACGGAAGGATTTCTGCCCGAAGCGTTTCGCAATTTTCTGGCGTTGCTCGGTTGGGCGCCCGGCGGAGACGAACAGTTTCTCCGTACCAGTGAATTACTAGAAAAATTTTCGCTCGATGGAGTGAGTCACACCAACGCCGTATTCGATCGTCCCAAGCTCGAATGGTTTAACACGCAATTCTTACAGAAGCTTCCCATCGAAGAACTTTTGCCGGAAGTCGAAGCCGAGCTGAAACGCAGCGGCTTGTGGAAAGAAGAATGGGCCAGCAGCGCGGGTCACGAATGGTTTTCAAAGACGGTGGATTTGCTGCGGCCCCGCGTTCGCCTGCTCCCCGATTTTTCTTCGTGGTCGCGCGCCTTCTTCGCCGACGATTTCAGCTACGAGCAAGCTGCCAAGGATAAATTCTGGAAGGATCCGAAAGTTCCGGATCTTCTTTCCAAAACCGCCGATGCACTCGCTACACTTCCCGAATGGAATCACGATGCCTGCGATCAAGCCAGTCGCGCTGTCGCTGAAGCGGGTGGCGTCAAAGCAGGTTTGCTCATCAACGCCATTCGCGTCGCCATCGTCGGCCAGGCCGTCGCACCTCCGCTCTTCGATACCATGGTCGTGCTGGGCCAGGAGCGCGTCGTCCGCCGCCTTCGCGCCTCCCTCAAGGAATTCTCCGCGACTTGATTTCTCCGCGGTTTCCGCGAGGTGCTCCGCGCGCCGCAGTTGCGTGTGGGAATCGTTGCCGCCACTCCGCAATCCTCTCCGCGCCCTCGGCGCTCTCGCTTCTGTGACCTCCGTGGTGATTCCCGCCTTTCCTTTTCGCATCGCTTGCAACCCTCGCCGCCTTCTGCGCTAAATTGTTCTCCGCATTGACGGAGGCTCTCGATGCACTCTCGTCGTACATTTCTGAAATCTGCCGCGGCGTCCGCATCACTGATGGCTTTGCCGCGTATCGGCCATTCTAGGGTCCGAGCATTGGCCGACGAGACTCTCCAAGCCAAGCTCGCCGCCGATCCGCTTCGCCCTCAATTCCATCTGCTTCCCGCGAAAAATTGGATGAACGATCCCAACGGCCCTATTTTCTGGAACGGCTTCTACCACATGTTTTTCCAGTACAACCCCAACGCCGCCGTGTGGGGCGATATGCACTGGAACCACGCCGTTAGCCAAGACATGATTCACTGGCGCCACTTGCCGATCGCTCTCACGCCGACTCCTGGTTGGGCCGACGCCGAAGGCTGCTTCACGGGCAGCGCCGTCAGCGACAATGGCACTGCAACAATTCTCTACACCGGTGTGCAGGAAACTCCGTTCGAACGCGCCACGCTTCGCGATGGCCACCACAATTTTCGCGAAACGCAGTGCCTCGCCACTTCTTCCGATCTGCAACTTCGCAGCTGGAACAAATGGAAAGATCCCGTCATCCAGCCGCCGGACGATCCCAAACTCACCGGCTTCCGCGATCCTTTTCTCTGGCAGGACGAAAATTCAAAATTGTGGTATCTCGGCGTCGCTTCGGGACAATTCAAAGTCGGCGGTCGCGTTCTGCTCTATCGCTCCAAGGATTTGAGAAACTGGGAATATCTCCATCCGCTCGCAACTGGCCACTGGACCGAAAAAGAAAACACGAATCCCGTAGACTCCGGCGAAATGTGGGAATGTCCCGATTTTTTTCCGCTCGGCAAGAAACATGTTCTGCTCTACTCCACCGCCGGACAAGTCATTTGGGAAGTTGGTGAGCTTGATTTGAAGGAACTCGTTTTTCATTCGCAAAAACGTGGCGTCCTCGACCACGGCGCTTACTACGCCCAAAAAACCCAACTCGACGCCAAAGGCAATCGCATCCTTTGGGGCTGGATTCCCGAAAAACGCCCTGACTCCGAACTAATCGCCGCCGGCTGGGCAGGCTGCATGGCCCTCCCGCGCGTCCTGACACTTGCCCCCGACGACACACTGGAAATGCGCTTCGCCTCCGAAGTTCAGAGGTTATACAAAGATCCGTTTGAGGTTTCCTCTTCGGTTTTGCACTTGGAATCGAAGGTCATGACAGATGCGATTCAGCAGATGAAACTGAAAAACCTGGCGTCCCAAATCAGCTGGCGTTCAAATGGCAATGCTTTCACGTTAAAAGTAGTAGACGACGCCGGAACTTGGTTGACCGTGAGTTTGGAGCTCTCTAACAGCGCGGTGACTAGAATATCCGTCAACAACGTCGCCGCAAACGCACCCGCGCTTCAACACCCGACCTTTCATTTGTTTCTTGATGGTTCAGTGGCAGAACTGATTTGCGACGGACAGCATGCATTCACAACTCGCGTCTATCGTAAGCCCGAAGGCCCATTGCGAATTTCGCTTGGTTTAGCCGATGCGCGCTCCCTTGATCATCTATCTGGATCACAGATGCGGCCGATTTCGAAAGACCGTCTCACCACGTAGGGTCGCTAAGTTTCGCGTTCGAATCGCGCCAGAGCTATTTGAACAATTCGGGGTGGGCGGGTTTTGCGGCTGTGGCTAGAGAGAAGGATGCGTCGACGTCCTGTCGGACGGGGGGCAGGCAGACGGATTCGCTGCAGGCTTGGTAGCGGAGCTTTAGTGGGATGTGTTGCGCACCGAGGGGCGCGTCGGCGGGTGCGGTGACTTTGAGATGCAGAGTTACGGTGCCGGTGTAGACGTTCAATTTTTCCGATTGAGAAAAGGCGAACGATTTCAGTGTTCCGTTCGGGTAGGTCACTTCGCTTGCTTTGTAGCCGACCGGCAGTTCCGCACGCAATTCCGTGGGGATCAGGTATTCGAGGGTCGTTTTGCGGGCATTGATGTGATAGCCGTCGCGAATTTTCACAACGACTGCAATTTGAAATTCTTTTCCGCGCGCAACGGGCTCAAACGAAGTGTACGCAGCCGAAGTGACAACGTCTTTTGCGTTTGGAATTTGTGCGTCGGTGGCGGGAATAAGCCCAACAAGGGCCAGGGCCAATGGAATGAGAATCTTTTTCACAGCTTCACCTCGCAGCCCATTTGCTGGGAGATGACGCGACTCATCACGCCGGTCAAATCCTCGCCCGTTTTCTCGAGAACGAATGCGCTCTTTGTCTCGGACCATCCCAGCTTAAAACTCGTGGAAAGCGCGGAAATCCAGATTTCCCGCATCGGTGTATTCGGAGAAATCACGAATTTCGCTTCTTCCGGTTCTTCAAATAACACTTCCAGTTTGCCGCTTTCGCCTTCCACGTCGAAGCCGTGCGCATCGCCCGCGTTCAGCATGCGGCGCTTCAAATCCTCGAACGCCGCTTCACACTTCTTTTGAAAATCGCGTTCGTCCAGCATTTCGCCTACAGGTTTCCTTCGATAATCTTCGCGTACTCTTCGTAAGCAATCGCTCCGGTGGTCCGCTTAATCTCTTTGCCGTTCTTGTCGAATAAAACAGTCGTCGGAAATCCCAGCAATCCACCAAATTTGCTGGCGATTTCGTCGTTTCCCAGCAATATCGGATAGTTCATCGGAACTTGCTGGCCCCCGCCAATGTCATACCGTTTTTTCTCGACAAATGGCGCGACAACACTTTTTCCATCGTCGTCCATCGCAACGCCGAGGATCGTGAATCCTTTTGGCTCGTATTTTGCCTGAAGCTGAATCAACTCCGGAATTTCAATCTTGCAAGGCTCGCACCACGTCGCCCAGAAATTCACGAGCACCACTTTGCCCCTATATTGCGCGACCGTCACATCCTGGCCGTCGACCGTCTTGATGACGACCTGTGTTGGTCCGCCATTGGCGCTCGCCTTGTGCTTGCAGCCAACTCCGATTAGCGCGAGCGCGGCAACGAACGTCAAAAGAAATAACTGTCTCCGCATGAATGATTCCGAACCTTTCTTCTGATATTTTCTCAACTCCAGTATACTCGCCTTTGAACGTCGGTTTTACTTCCCGCCGGTCACCGCTTTTTCGAGCCACAGCACTAATTCATTCAGCGCGCCGAGTTTTCCGGCCAGCCACGTGAGCCGGTTCACGAAAATCAATCCGCCGACAAACAGCAACAACGCACCGCTAAATACTTCGACGGCATGCAAATGCTTTCGGAAGCGTTGATAGAACTTGAGAAACTGTCCGATACCGACGGCGGTAAGCAGAAATGGAATCGCGAGTCCCGCGGAGTAGGCCGCAAGCAACAACACGCCGCGGAAAATCGTCGCGCTCGCGGCAGCCAGCGCCAGCACCGTCGCAAGAATTGGACCGATGCACGGCGTCCATCCAAACGCAAACGCGAAACCAAGAAGAAATCCGCTCCAAATTCCCGGCTGCTTGGATGTGCTGCGCAAATGCACATCGCGATTGAGCCAACGAGCGAGCGTCGGGCCAGAAAATCCAATCACGGAGAGCGAAAAGAAATGCACCGCGCCGAGATGAAAAAAAAGCGGATCGCGCCAGAGCAGAGAAACAATTCCGAGTACCACCAGGAGCGATCCAAGAATGATTCCAATCTTGAACGTCAACTTGATGAGCACGCCCAGCAAATGCAAGCCGAACAAAATAATCAATGCGCCCGCGATCGGCGCTAGCGTTGTGCGATTTTCACGCAAGAACGAACCAACGGCGCTGGCCGATGCACCGAAGGAAATGAACACGGCGGAAAATCCGAGCACAAACGAAAGCGCCGAAGCAAAAAGTCCGCCGCGCGGTTGTTGTCCCTGTCGTAGCTGCTCCATGCCGACGCCCGACAGCATGGAAATGTATCCGGGCACCAGCGGCAACACACACGGCGAAAGAAACGAAACCAGTCCCGCAAGAAAGGCGGCTGCGAACGAAACGTCAGCATGCATGGGCGAAAGGACCTCGAGTCTTATGGAATGAAGCGGCCTGGAATTTGGTCGCAAGCTGCGTACGCCTGCGGAATGCCCTCCGAGATTGTCCCATAGTTTTAGAAAAATCCGGTGCAACACGAAGCGCCGCGATTGGCAGACATCTGACGGATACCGCTGGCGCGGACGCTGTATTCCAAAATTCGCACCTGCGGTAAGTCATAGCAAACAAGCCTTTTAAATGACGAGCTTTTGGCCTCCGACATGCCTCTCCGAAACCACGGAGAAGGATCATGGCGCATTTCTTTAACACCGGTTGGACGCCGAACAAAATCACACTGCTGCGCGTAACCGTGGGATTCGCGGCCGTAAGTCTGTTTGGACGCGGCACATTGGCAAACCTCTCTGCTGTAGCGCTGACGGTGGCGGCCATTGCGCTCGACGCGTTAGATGGCCATTTGGCGCGAAAGAAACAGATGGCGACACCGCTTGGCGCGCAGCTCGACGTGTTGGGCGATCGCATGATTGAGAACGTCTATTTCACGTACTTTGCCGTCGTGGGAATGGTTTCGCTGTGGCTGCCGGTTTTATTTTTTGCGCGAGGCGCTGCGACGGATTTTTTGCGTGGGCTCGCGCTGAAGGCCGGGCACTCCGGCTGGGGTGCGAACAGCATGTTGCAAACGTGGTGGGGACGAGCGTTGGTGGCGTCGCGCTGGAGCCGCGGTTTGTACGCGGCGATGAAGTGCCTGTGCTTCTGCTATCTCGGTCTTGAGTTGGCGTTGACGCGCGGGCCGGTGGCGCTACTTGGAACCGTTGCCGGCGACATGCACATGACGATCCGGACGCTGGCGACTTTGTTGACCTGGACGACGGCGGCATTTTGCGTCTTGCGCGGACTGCCAGTGTTGATTGAAGGCTGGAAATATCTGGCGCGCGCAACGGCGGTCGCGCCGCAAAAGAACAAATTGACGAGACAAGCCGCATGAATCGCGCGGCTTTTTTTGACGTGGACGGAACTCTGACGGAAATGCCGTCGCTTGAGCGGAGATATTTTCGAGCGCTGCGGCGCGAAGGAAAGTTTTCTTTGCGAAACGGAATTGCGTGGCTCGCCGAATTTGCGCGTTTGTTGCCGAACGGCCTGACCCAGGCGTTGCAGGGAAACAAGGCGTATCTGCGCACGGTTCGCTCGACCGGTCTCCGGGCGAATCATGCGGGGGGCGATGCGCCTTTTTTCCCGGAAGCGGTGGAATGTGCCGCAAGGCACGCCGCGAATGGTGACCGAATTGTGCTGGTAACCGGCACGCTGGAATTTCTCGCGGAGGGAATCGCGAACCGGCTTCGCGGCGAGCTGGCAAAGAGAAATCTCACGGCGGAAATCCACGTATGCGCGACGCGACTCGAGGAAAGGAACGAGCGATGGACGGGACGTGTGATTGGCCAGCCGATGTTCGGCGAAGCGAAGGCAGTAGCGGTTTGGTGGTACGCGGAGAAATGGAAATTGAATTTGGCGGAATGCAGCGCGTACGGGGACAGCGCGCAAGACCAATGGATGCTGGCGAGCGCTGGAAAACCGGTCGTGGTAAATCCGGGTTCCGGTTTGCGGCAAGCGGCACGACGGCAGGGTTGGGTGATTGTGAAGTGGGTGCGGGAAGTTCATCCGAAAAAAAAATTTGCGAAGATGGTTCCGGAAAGAGCGCGATGAAGAAGCGAGACGGTTTCGAATCCAATGAAGTGGTTCTGACCTGGCCGCAAGACGAAGCGAGAGAATCCGTGCTGCTGCGCGTTCCGCGAATTCTGCAAAACGAATTGGTGGAGGCGTGGCGCGCGTGTGGAGTGTTTGAGTGGATTGCCCTCGGATACCTGGCGCTTTCGAGCGGACTGATAGCAATCTTCGCGCGGAATCTGGCGCATGCGCTCCGACTGGTCGTAGCGCAAGCATTCGTTTCGTTTTTGATTCTGGCACTCTCTCGAATCGCTGCGACGAGCGAGCAACGTGCGATTGTGAGCGGCCAAACATTTTCGACTCGCTTCTGGCATTTCTGGCGGCACTGGTATCCGCACTTGTTCTTTCTTTTCTGTTTCGAGGAGTTGGCAAAGCTCGTACACCTGGTGAATCCGGGCTGGCAGGATGCGAAACTGATCGCGTTCGATTACTGGCTGACGGGTGTGCATCCGGCGCTGTGGCTCGAACAATTTTCCACGCCCGCGCGGAACGATTTTTTTCAGTTCGCCTATCTTACGTACTTTACCTATTTGTTGATCGTCGGCGGCGTTCTGTACTGGCGGCGCGACTGGGAAGCGTATTGGGCGACGATGACGTACTCGGCCGCGGGATATGCGATTGGCTATTGCATCGCGATGTTTTTCCCGATTGAAAGCCCGTGGTTTGCGATGGCGGGAATGTGGCACGGCGACTTGCAAGGCGGAGCGGTCACCGCGACGATCAACTTTATTGAACACTTCGGGCGTGTGCGTGGCGCGGCATTTCCGTCCGAGCACGTGGCAGGTTCGGTGGCGGCGTTGTGGGGTGCGTGGCGGCACCGGCGCTGGCTTTTCTGGACATTGCTGCCGCTGGCGTTGTGCATGTGCGTTTCGACGGTCTGGGGCCGCTATCATTACGTGGCAGACGTGCTGGCTGGCTTCGCGACCGGGACGCTGGGCTACGCGATTGGGAGATGGCTCATGATGAGACGAACCGCGGAGGTACGGGAGACAGAGGTACACCTCCCGTGCTTTGGCAAAGAGTGCGGAAGCTATTGAATCTGAGGAAGATGAGTTGCGCTCTTGTGCAGGAGAGTGACAAAAGAGTGGGTAAGTGGTTGAAAACAAAGGGCCGCTCTTTTGCCCGGCCGACTTTCTCCCCTCCATGATAGCTACAAACTTATATTACACAGCAAGGGCAATCTTGCGTCCGCCAGTAATATGAGTGTGGTGTGCATTCCAGGTTCGCTTGAGCAGAGGCCCTACCGGACAACCAGGTAGCTCTGCCACGGAGTTCACAGGGATCGCAGAAATTCAAGGATGGCGTTCTTGTCGGCTTGGCTGAGCTTTTCGAATTGCTCTTTAACCTGGGAGGCTTCGCCGCGGTGGCGGGAAATGGCGTTGAGGAAAGTGACCGAAGCGCCGTCGTGCATTAAACGCGGACGCAAGCGGACTCCCCAAAGCGGAGCGGTGCGAATCTTGTTGCGGCTGCTCTCAAAGTTTTGTTTGGCGAGGTAGTCCGACATTTGAAGGAAGAGTTTGCGGCCGTAGTGTTCCGGAGTGGCTTGCAGAATTCCATCGCCGGTGCCGACGTCGTGCATAAGGAAATCGCCGTAAGGGTGAGAAACGACGGAGCCGAGGGCGGCGGGAATCGTAAAGGTTCCGCCGTTTATTTTTGTTCCGGCCGGGGCGGTGGTGAGCGATGCGACGTGGCAGGCGGCGCAGCCGATTTTGTCGAACAGAGCTTTGCCCTTCTTGGCCGCGTCGCTGGCGGCGAGTTGCGCGTCGCGAGCGGGCGCCTTGGTCGCGCGCATAAAGCGGGCGAAATGGTCGACATCGGAAAGGCCGTCAGGGCCCGGCGTGTCGTTCGGCTCGGAGGCGGTGTTGCAAAGATTGGTCACTTCAGCGGGTTGCAAGCGGTTCGTGATGCCCATTTCGTTGAGGTAGGCGTCGCCGGAAAAGGACAGCAGGCTGGCCTGCTGATCTTTCCAACCGAAGCGGCCAACGCCCATTTGTCCGGGAGCTTCCACGATGGGGACATAGAGAACTTGCCCGCAGATTTTGCCGTGAGAGGATTCGCACTGGTGCTTGGAAAGATCGACGAAGGTTTTGTCGGCCACGGCTTCAATGAAACCGTCGCCAAGAAGGTTCAAGGAGATGCGAAACGTGCGAATCGTTTCGGTATTCGGAACGCGCTCCTGAATTTCCTTGTCAGAGAAAGCACCGCTGGGGCAAATGGCGCGGTCATTGACCAACGAGCGGCCAGAAATGATTTCCGCGCCGTGAGCTATGGGAATGTCAGGCGTGCGGAAATGGCCGTCGGGCCCTTGGTGACCGACGCGCAGTTCCGAGACTTGAGAAGCCGCGCCGGACACAGGATTCTGATGACATTCGCGGCAGGATTGGGCGTTGTATAGCGGGCCAAGGCCGTCGGGGAGCTGCTCGAATTCGTCGAATTTCGCGAGGTCTGCTTGATGCGTTGCATCATCCACCATGCCGTTGGATTTGTTGTCGAAGCCGGTAGGGGCGTCTGGCGGCTGGGTGGCAGTTGGAATGAGCAGAAGGCACAAAACGACTGCGGCGGTGAAGAGCTTCATGAGTTCTCCCTTCTGGTACGAACAGGGAGCCGGGCGCAGGTAAGTGGATAGCACTTTTTCTGCTCACAGCAAAGAGCAAAGAGTGATCGGCGAAGATCAATTTGCGCTTTGACTCATCCGTGGCAAATCCAGACGCATGACGGACAAACAGCTGAATGGAGGAGCTGTACTTTGCCCGCGAAATCGACCTGTACTCGTACTATTTACGGTACCAGTACAAGAGGCATGGAGACGGTGCCCGACGGGGCAGGTAGTATTGCGACCGAACTCATAAGCGAAGAACAGCCGCGGACTGCGGCGGCCGGTCGCGGGACCGCGCGAAAATTCATAAAGATAGAGAAAGGGCACCGCCATTGACGAATCCAGTCGCTGAACCAATGAAGGAGCAAGATTCATTTCGCCTACTCGTAGAGAACAGCAACGACATTTTGACCATCCGAGAAGCGGATGGACGAGTGCGGTACACGAATCCAACTTTTTATCGAATGCTGGGCTACAAACAGGAAGAGATCGTAGGCTCGACGTGCTTTGAATTAATCCATCCGGAAGACCGCGACGTGGTATTGGGCGCACTGGATGAGCTGGTGAAAACACCCGGCGCACGCGATTCCGTGCAATGCCGTGCGCGCCACGCCGAAGGCTTCTGGATGACGTTTGAAATAGTGGCCTCGAATTTGTTGGACCATCCAGAAGTGCGGGGCGTGGTGATCAACGGCCGCCACGTCGCAGATAGAGAGAAGCGAGAGGCACACAAAGATCAGCTAATCGCGGAACTAAAACAAGCGTTGATGGGATTGAACACGCTGTCCGGGATATTGCGGATTTGTGCTTCCTGCAAAAAGATTCAAGAAGAAAGTGGGAGTTGGCAGCAAATCGAAGCGTATGTCCGCGATCACGCGCAGGTGGAGTTTTCGCACGGAATTTGCCCGGAATGCGCGAATTACTGGTATCCGGAGCAGGTGCAAGAAAAACCGGAATAGCGTCTGGCCAAACTTTGCGCTGATGGACCTGCCGATGCACGGCCCTGCCGTCCGTTGACTTGTGCAGGTGCGTGGCCTAGTATCCACGCGAAATAAGACAGCGCGCGAGGATGGGCCGCATGAGCGATTGGGTGTATTTGCAGGCGAATCCGGCCGAAGAGTTGATGCGGCTGCACGAGTTTTCGATCGTGAAAGTGCAGACGGCGGGAAACGTGACGTTTGGGATTACGGTGAAAGAGTTTGCGGTGCCGCCGCCCGGTCAGCGAGTGAGGTTCTACGCTGAGGCGGACAAGGCCGTGAATCAGAAGGCGGCGCCGTTTGTGCCGTGTGGCTGGGGCGAATCGCTGTTTTCGGCGCTGGGAGATTGCGTGCGGCTGATCCGCCAGTTTCCCTACGACAGCGAGGAGCGCGCGGCGAAATGATTCTTAAATTTACGAAACGCGAACTGGAGCCGGGGCTGGCGGTGCTGACGATTCAGGGCAACATTCACTGCGGGCCGGAATGCGCGCGGCTGGAGCGGGAAGTCGAAGCGATGATTGCGGCACGCGAGACGCGGGTGATTTTTGACGTGAGCGGCGTGACGCATGCGGACAGCGCCGCGATTGGGTCGATTGTGCGGTGCCTTGCGAAATTGAAAGAATCCGGCGGAGGATTGCGGATTGCCGGGGCCCAGTCGATGATTGACTACAGTTTGAAATTGACAAAAGTCGACAAGATTATCGGGATGTTTCGGACGGTGGAGCAGGCGCAGGCGGGATTTTGACCCCAGCTTCGGGAATTTAGACGCTACAGGCCCGCTCTAGTTTCCATTCACGGTTGGCCGATCTTGGCCAGGAAATCCAGCAAGCCTGCTTTGTATTTAGCCGGAGCGAGCAGAGCGGATTGTTCGTGGCACGAGATATCGAATTGAAGAAGAGTTTTTGGCGAGGTCGCGGCTGCGTACACTTGCCGACCCAAGTCGGGCGGAATCACCGGATCGGTAGGCATTGGACGATCAGCAAGGGCGCGCTGATTTTCGCAATCTTGCCCTTTGTATCGAACTGCGAACCGGCTAAAAAACTGAGTCCTGGCAGAAACCAATATACACGTCTTGCCATGGCACCGATCGAAGGGAAGGGCGCTTCGAGAACGACGCCACCGACTTTCGTTTGCGATGCGAGATCGGTTGCGATGGCGGTTCCGAGCGACTGGCCATACGAAATGATGGATTTGGGAGCGATGCCGCGCTTCTCCGCCAAGTAGCGCAGTGCCGATTGGGCATCGCGATAAACGTATTTTTCGTCTGGCTGGCCTTCGCTTTTGCCATAACCGCGATATTCCACCGCGAGGCGTTTACCGGAAGTTCGTGAAGAAAACGGTGGACATACACGCGATCTGAAATGTTGCCCGCGTTACCGTAAAACGCAAGGAAGGTGAACTTGGCGCCATCGGCGGGAATCCACCAGGCGTGAAGTTTTGTGCCGTCGTTCGCGGAAACCCAAACGTCCTCGACAGGAAGGCCCGAAGGATGCCAATCACCTGCAAGACGCGAAGGAAAGTCCGGAAAAAAGATGAGATGCGATTCGAAAATGCGCAGAAGCAAAAGGATTGAGAGATAGACAAAGCCGAGAACGATCAAGAGGCGACGAAAACTGAAGGCCGATGAGCGTTCAGTCATTTAACGGGTTTCCGATCGAAGGAATGACATTCTCGACGGCGTAGCTTATGGCGGCAAGTTTCGCTTCTGAAAAATTGGCGCCAATGAGCTGGAGGCCGAGAGGAAGGCCGGACGGCGAGAGGCCGCAGGGGACGGAGACTGCAGGGATGCCGGCGAGATTGGCGGGGCGATTGAGACGGAGGAGGAGTGCGCGAGTGGCGTGGTCTTTGCCGCTGATGGTGGTGGATTCTTCGCCGATAAGCGGAGCAGGGATGGGAGTGGTGGGGACAGCGAGAGCGTCGACTTCAGTTTCGCTGAGAACCGAATGGAATTCGGCAATGAACTTTTCGCGCGACTCGATTGCTTCGAGATAAGTTGTTGCGGTGACGCGTGTACCGATTTCGAGACGCGCGCGAACGTCTTCGCCGTATTCCGCGGAATTTCTTGGGAACCAGCCGACTTTTTGGTGATAGCGGGTGGCTTCGGCCCAGGCGATGTTGTTCCCAGCCGTTTCGGTGTCGTTCAAAAGTGGAATCGAGACTTCTTTGATTATGAAACCGCGTTTGCGGAGCCTTTTTAGCGTTGATTCGAAGCAAGCTTGCACTTCAAGCGAAAGCACGTCGAAGAAAAATTCTTTCGGGACTCCGAGCGTGAATTTTTTCTTACTGGGCGAATTGAGAGATTTGGAAAGCGGCTCTTCTCCTTTGCGTGGCGCGGATATTGCGTCGAACAGCAAGGCTGCGTCTTCCACTGAACGCGCCAGAGGACCGGCGCAATCGAGCGTCAGCGATAAGGGAATGATTCCCTCGACGGAGACGCGATGAAGGGACGGTTTGAAGCCGACAATGCCACAGAGCGAAGCAGGAATGCGAATGGAGCCGCCCGTGTCGGTGCCAATCGCAGCGACACAAAGACCAGCGGCGACTGCGGCTGCCGCGCCGCCGCTGGAACCGCCCGGGACGCGCGCCGTGTCCCACGGATTCCGCGTGGGTCCGAAATGCGGATTGTTGTTTGTGACGCCGTAGGCGAATTCGTGGAGGTTGGTTTTGCCTAGAACAACCGCGCCAGCGGCTTTGAGCTTCGTGACGACCTGTGCGTCACGATCTGGAATGAATTCCTTCAGAAATTTTGAGCCGGCGGTGGTGCGAATTCCGGCGGTATGAATATTGTCTTTTAGGCCGATGGGAATTCCAGAAAGCGGACCGGGGTCGCGACGCGATTTGCCGCGGGACGTCAACAGTTCCGTTTCGGCCTGGCGTGCTTGCGCAAGCGCCAGATCGGCTGTGACAGTGAGATACGCGTTCAATTCGGGATTGTGGTGGTCAATGCGCGTGAGAAAATGTTTGGTTAAATCCACGGGCGAGAGTTTTCGCGAGCGGAACAGTCGCGCCAGTTCAGCGATGGGCAAAAAGGCGAGGTCGGTCTTCGACATGAAGCAAGAAATTTAACACAGGCGAGACGCCGCGAGGTGCAACGTTGCTGTCAAAATATTTTTTCCTGGCGGCGGAGATTTCCAAATGTGCCGAGGTTGGCGATGATGAAGGCAACTCGAAACTGGTTTTCCGTTCGGACCGGGCCGAGGTTGATGCGCCGGTATTCCAGGGCGATGCCGCAGCAGCCGCCGTTGTAATTGATTTGCGCGATCTGGTTTTGCAGGACGGAATTTGTCACGTCGTAGCTGATACCGGCGGTGGCGTTGAATCCTTTGCGGTTCAGGCCGCCGTAGCCGAACAGGGCGCGCACTTGATTGGAGAGCGGCTGTAGAGCGGGGTCGGCCTGAAAACGGAAATGCGCAACCGTGGCGAAAAACTCGGAGTACGGTTTCACTTTAACGAGCGTGCCGATCGCCGTGATTTTCTCAAGTTGCGGATCGTACTCGAGGATTTGTTCGGCGTCATATTTCCCGCCCGGTGTGACCTTGATGTCACTGACGATCGGCGACCAATTTCTGGGTCCGAGGGCAAACGCGAACGGCGTAACGGAATTGAGTGCTTGCAGAACGTTTCGTTGCCCATCAACGATGGCGCCGCCGAACGTGGGATCGAAATAGTGTTTTTGAACCAGCCGCCAGGAAACGAGTTCGTCCGGCTGGTCGTCGCCGCTTTTCAAAAAAAGCCGTTGCGTGATGCCGTATTCGACTTCGCTGGTGTTGCTCAGGGTGGCGTCGGAATCGAAGCGGATGAAGCGTTGAAAATCGTTTACGCCGCCGACGTAACGAAACGCGAAGTCGGGCTCGATGGTGTGCTTGTAACGGTGGCGCGGTTTGTCTTTTTTTAACGACGCGCGATCGAAGAAGCGTTCCAGCGTTGGCGGGCGAATTTCCAGAGCGAATTCTCCATCGTTGCGCGTGATGGGCCGCTCGCTCAGATTGCCGGTAGCATCGAGCGACGCCCCGTAGCGGGTCGTGCGCACGGTGCCAGTTGCGGTGACGCCAAGCCAGGCGCCGAGGTGCAGCGGAATCGTGACACGCGGCGCGAATTCCGTGCGCTGGACAATCGTTGACGTGGTCAGGTTGGCGTCCTCGCGTTTGGAGCCGTCGATATAGGAATCGAAACTGAAATAGAGGGGCAGGCTGTGCCACGGCGCTTGCTCGACAGAACCGAGCCGTGCTTCAGGTAGATTCCTCAGCGAGACACTGGTCTCAGGATTAATGGTCAGAAAATTCTTGTCGTTGAGCGCGGCAAAATTCAGGCTAAAGCCCTTGAAATTATTCGTGAGAAATATCGAGCTGCGAACTTCGGAATTAATCGCATCGCCGTACGCGTCGGCGAAGGCAAGGCGGAAGGTTAGCGAGGAAAGCTGATTGAAGTCCGTGACGAAGCGCCAGTTGTTCGTGAGGAGGGATTGAATTTCCAGCCGTTGCTGGTGGCCGCCTTGTGGTGGCTGCAGGATGCCGTTAGAGTCGCGCAGGCCGCGATCGATCACGCCGAAATAGTTGTAAGTGAACGTCGTGTTTTCGTCGGGCGTGGCACGAATCTCGGCCCGTTCAGCGGAACCGCGTTTGCTCAGATATTGAGCGCCCGCCGTTGTATCGAACCAGGATGAGGGCGCCCAGTAGAACGCGTCGCCGAGAATCACGCCTTTACGGTTACTGTTGCCGACATCCGGGATCAGAAATCCGGATTGGCGAACGCGAGGCCCGGCAGGAGCGGTCGCGTAAGGCACCCAGATGAGCGGAACGCGCAGGAAGCGGAAATTCGCATTTACGAGCGCAACGTCCTTGTCCATTCGAATGCGGGCGCGGCGAGCGAAGAATTGCCATTTCGGGTGCTCGGGGTCGCAAACGGTGATCCACGCCTGCCGGACGATGTAAACGTCACCGGGAAGTTTGTCGACATCGCGTGCTTCGAAGTGCAGGGGATTGTCCGTTACGAGGACGAGCGGATTAGGCCGGCGTGAGATTTTGACGTCGCCACGAACCTCGTGGAATTTGCCGGTTGCGGTGCTCAGGTTGTATTGGGCTTGCGCTGCTTCGATGTGCTGATTGTCGTAGTCGAACGCGACATGGCCGGTGGCGGCAGCTTCGTGGGTGCGGTAGTTGTATTCGACGTGGTCCGCGCGGAGCGAGATTTCGCCATATTGAATGAGCACGTTTTGGTCGGCGATAAAGAGGTCTCCCTGCCTTTTCTGCGGACCGTCGGCGGAAATTTCCACGATTTCACCCTTGCCGGAGGGCAGGCGGATGAGCTGGCCGTTTGCCGGCCGGGGCGACGCCAGGCCGCCGAGAAGGCAAAGTGTAAGCAAAAAAGTCGGCGAGATGCGGTGCCGGCAGCAGAGTGTGGAGACTATGCGAAACATTCGGTCGATGGAGTAGTTGGATAGCCTAGCACGCGGGTGAGGTTGTGTGTAGCAATGGCGCGGCGGGCGTAATGGATTGTCGAAAGTGCCTCAAATATGAGACGCTTCCCCCCGTTTCGCGTCTAACGGCGTAGCACGGGGTGGGCCCTGCGGCGAAGCGTGTTGCCTCCGCCAAAAGGCGCTTCTGGATTCTTTGAATTGCAATCTGAAGGAGAACGCAATGATCGCGAGCAAGTTCGCTGGGCGGGGAGTGTGGGTGTGGGCCATGGGATTGAGCATGGTGCTGGGTTTGCTGGCGTCCTCGAACCTCGCCGCGCCGCAGGAAAAGAAAGAAGAGAAAAAGGAAGAAAAGAAAGACGAGAAAAAGGACGAGAAGAAGCCGCTGCCGTTGAAAGGCGACCGCAAAGTCGAGTTCAGCACCGATGAAGGCACCTGGCTATCGCTTGATGTTTCGCCTGACGGCAAGACCATCGTCTTCGAGCTGCTCGGCGATCTTTACACGCTGCCGATTGAAGGCGGCCAAGCGAAACTCATCTCCGGCGGAATGGCGTTTGACAGCCAGCCCAAGTTTTCGCCGGACGGCAAGTGGATCGCGTTCCTCTCCGATCGGGAAGGCAGCGACAACATTTGGATCATTCACCCCGATGGCACGGGGGCGAAGCAGGTTTCGAAGGATCCGGGTAGCGATTTCGTTACGCCGGCGTGGGCGCCGGATGGAAAGTACATTTTTGTTTCGAAAGCGCCGTCGGGCATCGGCGCGTACGAACTTTGGATGTACCACGTGGATGGCGGAAGCGGAATTCAGATTACGAAGTCGCGGCCTTCGCCGACCGTTCAGCGGAAAGATCGGCCGAATGATGTAGGCGTCGTCGCGTCAGCAGACGGGAAGTATCTCTATTATGCCGAGCGCCACGGACCGTTTTCCTATAACACAATGCTGCCGTTGTGGGAAATCAAGCGGAAGGACCGGAAGACGGGAGACGAAGACACGATTATTCAGCAGTCGCTCAGTGCGTTCCGGCCCGTGCTTTCGCCGGACAGGAAAAGCATGCTTTACGTTTCTCGCTTTGAAACCGAGTCCGGTTTGCGCATGCGCAATCTTGAGACCGGTGACGACAAGTGGGTGCGTTACCCGATTACACGCGACGATCAGGAGTCACGTTTCACGCGCGACGTTTTTCCCGGATACGCGTTTCTTCCCGGCGGGCAGGAGATTGTTTACAACCAGGATGGCAAGATTCGTCGCCTGAATGTGATGACCGGCGCGGAGTCCATCATTCCGTTTACCGCGCAAGTTTCCCAGGAACTTGGACCTAAGCTTGATTTCCCGCAGAAGGTGGACCAAGGTCCGGTTAAAGTTCGGTTGATCCAGGACACGACGGAATCGCCCGACGGCAAGAAGCTCGCGTTCTCGGCGATGACGCATCTCTACGCGATCGATCTTCCCAATGGGAAGCCGACGCAGATGACGACCGGCAATGCGCACGCGTACCAACCAGCATGGTCGCCGGATGGACAGTGGATCGCGTACGTCAGTTGGACCGCGGATGGAGGGCAACTTTGGAAAATTCCCGCGGCAGGAGGCACGCCGCAGCAGCTTTCGAAGTCGCTGGGTGTCTATAGCAATCCCGCGTGGTCGCAGGATGGAAGCCGCATCGTGCTGCTGCGCGGTAACGCTTATGACCGCGACAACAGCACGTTCGACGGCGGCCAGACCGGCAACGCAGATTTGATCTGGATTCCGTCTGATGGCGGGGATGCCAACCTGATTTTGCCGGCGCGCGGAGCCGGTGGACCGCACTTCACTCACGAGAAAGACCGCATCTACTTGTACACGCCTGCCGGCCTCGTTTCCCTGCGATACGACGGAACGGATCGGCGCACGCATCTGCAAGTTAAAGGGCAGGGCATCTTCTTTGCGGAAGAGCCGGTACCGGCTGACGACATCGTGCCCAGCCCGGACGGCCAATGGGCTTTGGCGCATATTTCGAATCAACTGTATGTAGTTGCGATGCCTCCAGTCGGCGGTGAAGCGCCCACGATCAACACTGGTGGGCCGTCGGTTCCGCTCAAGAAATTGACGGACATCGGCGCCGACTATTTCGGTTGGGCGGATGAGGGCAAAACCATTACGTGGGCTGTGGGCGCAAGTTACTTCCGGCAGCCCTTGAGCTCGATCTCGTTTGAACCGCCGAAGGACGAAAATAAAGAAGGCGAAAAGAAGGAAGGCGAGAAAAAAGACGGCGACAAAAAGGATGCGGACAAGAAAGACGAGAAAAAGGAAGAGAAGAAACCGCAAAAGTTCAAGGAGCAGGAAAAGGACGTCACGGAAACTGCAGTGGACCTGGAAGTTCCCCGCAAGACGCCGAAAGGTACAGTCGTGCTCCGCGGCGCGACCATCGTCACGATGAAGGGCGACGAGGTGCTAAAGAACGCCGACATCGTCATCGAAGACAATCGAATCAAGAGCGTAGGACTGAAGGCGACGGTTCCGGCCGGCGCCAAGGTGATCGACGTTCACGGCAAAACAATCACGCCAGGATTCATCGATACACATGCGCACTGGTTCGAAATTCGACGCGGCATCCTGGACACACAGAACTGGGCCTTCATGGCGAACCTGGCATACGGCGTGACGGCGGGTCTCGACGTGCAGACGGGTTCGAACGATATGTTCGCGTATCAGGATCTGGTCGACACGGGAGACATTATCGGTCTGCGCGCGTTTTCCACCGGACCGGGCGTGTTCTCGGACAACAACTTTCAATCGATGGAAGAAGTGAAAGGCGTGCTGACGAAATACCAGAAATATTACGGCACGCACAACATCAAGAGTTACATCGTCGGGAATCGCAAGCAGCGCCAGTTCATGGTGCAAGCCGCCAAGGAATTGGAAATGATGCCGACGACGGAAGGCGGCTTGGATTTGAAGCTGGATATGACGCATGTCATCGACGGCTTCCACGGCAACGAACATACGCTGCCGATTACGCCGCTCTATAAAGACGTTCTCGGACTATTTGCCAAGTCCGGAATCGCGGAGACGCCGACACTCATCGTTAATTACGGTGGACCATTCGGCGAAGATTATTGGTACGAATTCAGCGAAGTGCATGACAACGCGAAGCTGAATCACTTTACGCCGCATCGAGTCATGGACGAAAAGACGAAGCGGCGCCCGGCGTGGTTCCGCAAAGACGAATACGCGTTTCCGCGGCTTGCGGCGCAGGTTGCCAAGTTGTCGCGTGAAGGTGGGCTCGTCGGCGTGGGCAGCCACGGCCAGCTGCAAGGGCTCGGCTATCACTGGGAGATGTGGATGCTTGCGAGCGGCGGTATGACGCCGATGGAAGTGCTGCGTTGCGCGACGCTTAATGGATCGAAAATTGTCGGTCGTCCGAACGAACTCGGTACGATCGAGCCCGGCAAACTGGCGGACCTCGTCATCTTCGACAAGAATCCGTTGGACGACATCCACAACACGAACACAATTCACTGGGTCATGAAGAACGGGGAATTGTTCGAAGGCGATACGCTGGATCAGGTGTGGCCGGAACAGAAAAAGCTCGGGCCACTGTGGTTTTGGAACAACTACGACGTGCCGAAGGCGGGCGACCCGTTGAGCTACGGCAAAACGGCGCAACCGTAGCCTAAATTTTAGAGGAAAGCGAAAGAGCGGGGCTGTCTAGGCTTCGCTCTTTTGTTTTGCGACAGCTTTGGCTTGCGCTTCCCGATACCACTCGACGGTCCGGCGCAG
The DNA here is from genome assembly GCA_035577625.1 of Candidatus Dormiibacterota bacterium. GTDB lineage: Bacteria > Acidobacteriota > Terriglobia > Acidiferrales > UBA7541 > Acidiferrum. Next base: position 2,651 of record DATLVG010000022.1, on the reverse strand, counting down.
GCCTTCTTCGAAGTTTACGAGGGGTTCGTAGTTCAAAATTGCGCGGGCTTGCGTGATGTCCGCCTGCGAGTCGCGGATATCGCCGTCGCGCGGCGGCTCGTATTTTATCTCCGGCTGGTTTCCTGTGAGATTGGCGAGCAGCGCCAAAGTCTGATTCAGCGTAACGCGTGTGCCAGTGCCGACGTTTAATACTTTGCCGGAGGCGTTCGGCGCTTCACAAGCGAGCAGGTTTGCCGCCACTGCATTTTCAACAAACGTGAAGTCGCGCGATTGTTCGCCGTCGCCGAATACCAACGGTTGTGTTTTTTCCAGAAACGCCGTGCAGAACTTTGCGAGCACGCCCGAGTAGGGCGAATCCGGATCCTGGCGCGGCCCAAAAATATTGAAGTAGCGGAGAGAGACATTTTCGAGGCCATAGACGCGGCCGAACATCTGTGCATAGAGTTCGCCCGCGTATTTCGCCACGCCGTACGGCGAGATCGGTTCGGGCTGCATGGTTTCGACTTTGGGAAGAGTCGGCGTTTCACCGTAGGCCGAAGACGAAGCTGCAAACACCACGCGTTTGACTTTCGCGTCGCGCGCCGCGACAAGCACGTTGAGCGTTCCTTCCACGTTGATTTTATTGGTGTCAATCGGATCTTTCACGGAACGCGGGACGGAGGTGCGTGCCGCAAGGTGAATGACATAGTCGGCGGATTGCATTGCTTTGCGAACGGCCTCTAGGTCGGTGATGCTGCCTTTGATGAAGGAAATCTTGCTGCGGACTTCCGCGAGATTGTCCTCCTTGCCCGAGGATAGGTCGTCGAGAACGATTACGGTCTCGCCGCGGCGCACTAATTCGTCCACCGTGTTCGATCCGATAAATCCGGCTCCGCCAGTGACGACATAACGCATTTGCGAAAACTCCTGTCTTTCAGCCTAGTGTACGGCAGACCCTCTTATCCGAATGAGTGCCCATCTCCTTCTACGATGAGTCGGTCTGCCGCGAGTTTTGATACCCTGTTGCTTCGGAGCAGATGCGCGCTGCGAGACTCGCGGCACGTAAACTAAAATTGTACGACGAAATATGAACTGTCAACCCTATACAAGCCGCCGGCGTTCCGGACATAACATGAGCGGCAAAGCCTCGCTGTACGTAGCCATCGCGGCTGCCGTTTTATTCGCGGGCGCCGCCTTTTTGTGGCTGCATTTTCGCGGCGGAAGTGAACAGCCGGTCGTGTCGTTCACGCCGATTGCGCATGCGACGGAACCCGCCAAAGAAACTCCAGCAGAACGGCGTGGCGCGGCAGGGCCCGACCAGCCGACCGAACCTCCCGCCAAAAAGACCGCACCGGCGCCGGAACCGGCCTTCGCTCCGCAGCTGGGCGAAGACCTTCAATTTGCCGCGAGCCTCGCGAAGGTAGGCAACGTCGCCAGCTTGCGATTGCAAGTCGTCGACAAAAAGGAATCCAACGGCAAACCAGAATGGCATTTTCAGGCCACGGCTAAAACACAAAACGCGATGCGCCTGATCTTTGAACTGGATGACCGCTTCGATTCTTTCAGCGAAGGCAATTCGTTCACCGGCGTTCAGTATGAAATGCGTCTGAGCGAGCGCGGACAAAAAGTGCAGTCTGTCCAGCATCTGACGACAACAGGCAAAGAACCGCCGCCGCCTGGGACTTCGGCGGCAGTGGTGCTACCGGGCACGCGCGACCCGCTGGGCATGATGCAGTATTTGCGTTCGGTGAATTGGGACGCGACGCGCGAAGTGAAGAGTCCTGTGTTCGACGGCCGCAAGTTGTACGACGTCCGGGCGAAATTGATTGGCACGTCAGAAGTCGCAGTGCCGGCGGGTCATTACACGGCGGCAACGATTGATGTCCGCGTTTTCGATAACGGTGCGGAAATGAAGGACGCGCACTTTACGCTTTACCTGGCGCACGACGCCGCCCGCACACCCGTGCTTCTTCTGGCGGTGCTTCCATTTGCCGAAGCGCGAGTGGAATTGCAGCCTAAGGGCGGCGAATAAGGCGCGCCGGGAGTCACGCGCAGATTAGCAAAGCACGATCCGGTCGCGATTGCGTACGACGCGCCGCGTGGCATTCCGCGTATCGACCACGAGCTTCGAACTGTCCACGATTGCGTTGTAGTCGTAGGTCGAGTGATCCGTCGCGATAATCACGCCATCGTAAGTGCCAAGCGTCTGCGGCGAGAGCGGCACGGACTTCATGCCTTCATAATTGTAGTGGCGCATTCGGTGCAATTGCGCAAAGTACGGATCGTTGTACTCCACGTGCGCGCCGCGCCCTTGCAGAAGCTGCATGATTTTCAACGTTGGCGATTCGCGCAGGTCGTCAACGTCTTTCTTGTACGCGACGCCAAGCACAAGCAGTTTCGAGCCATTCAAACTTTTCTTCTGCTTGTTGAGCGCCGCGGCTATCGCTTCGACGACGTGGTAGGGCATCGAAGTGTTTATTTCGCCGGCCAGTTCGATGAATCGCGTCGCGAAGTCGTATTCGCGTGCCTTCCACGAAAGGTAGAATGGGTCAACCGGAATGCAATGCCCGCCCAGGCCGGGTCCAGGATAAAACGGCATGAACCCGAACGGCTTGGTGGCGGCCGCGTCAATCACTTCCCAGATGTCGATCCCCATGCGCAGGCTGAGCAAC
>DATLVG010000021.1:0-2493 GCA_035577625.1 Candidatus Dormiibacterota bacterium | reverse complement strand
AACCACGGGTTGCCCTTCCACGGCCACAGGCTGAATCGAACCTCCTTGCAGCGGCAGGTTATCGACCGCGGTGGCGAACTCCACTCCGGGCAACGCGCGGACCTGCTCCAGCACATGATTGAAGAATCCGTTTTGCTGCGTAACCGTGGCATACTTCTCTTTCGAAATGCCCAACGTCACCGTCAAGACGTTCCGCGCGTCCATCCCGGAATCAGCGTTTCTCAGCAGATAAAGCGTCCGGATCATCAGCCCCGCTCCAACCAAAAGCACCAGCGATAACGCCACCTCGGCCGCTACAAATACGCTCCGCGCGCGCCCGCCGCTCGAATCGGCGTCCGTCTTGCCCAAGCCTTGCTTCAGCGATTCATTCAGATTTGTTTTGGTCAAATGCCATGAGGGCGCCAGTCCCGCGATAAGCCCCGTTAGAATCGAAATCGCCAAGGTAAAACCCAGCACCCACCCGTCCAAACCGATCTGCACTGTAAACGGTAACTGCGGGCCGATAAACTCTGCGATGGCCTGAATGACAAAGTGCGCGAGCAGCAGCGCCATCGCCCCGCCGGCCACCGAAATAAGAATCGTCTCCGTGAGCACCAGGCTAAGGATGCGTCCCCGGCCGGCCCCGAGAGCCGTGCGAACGGCAATCTCCTTTCGCCGTCCGAGCGCTTTCGCGAGCGTCAGATTCGCGACGTTGGTGCACGCGATTAGCAGTACAAATCCAACCGCACCAAATAGCACAAATAGCGCTGGTCCCACCTCGTGGAACATCTGCTGGTTCAACCGCAGGACGACCGCGCCCCATCCGGCGTCGTCCGCGGGATACTGTTGTGCCAGGCGCGCAGAAATCGTGTCCATCTCGGACTGGGCCTTTTTCATGTCTGTTTCAGGCTTCAGCCGAGCGATGACGATATAGCCGTGATTTCCGCGCACAGCCCGGTCCTTTTCCGTCCAAGCCATCGGCACCCAAAGCTTCGCTTGAAATGGAAAGTCAAACTTCGCCGGCGCCACCCCAACGACCTCATAGCTTTTGTCGTCCAGTTTGATCTGCTTTCCAAGAACGTCCTTGCTGCCCGCGAAGTGCGTTTGCCAAAACTCGTGGCTGATCACCGCCACTTTGCCGCGCCCAGGCTGATCTTCTTCTTCAAGAAATCCTCGCCCGAGGACCGGCTGCACGCCCAGCGTCGAGAAGAAATCAGCCGATACCCCGCGCCCTTCCACCGACTCCGGCTGCCCCATGCCCGTCAAATTAAAATTGCGGAAGGCCACGGCGCTCATCTGTTCGAAGACGTGATTTTGGTTGCGCCAATCAAGATAATTCGCCGGCGAAACAACAAACTTCGAGACTCCCGGAAAACTTTTTTGAGGCGGCGTATGCCACACGACCACGAGCCGCGCCGGATCGCGAAACGGCAATGGCCGGAACAACAAGGCGTTCACCACGCTAAAGATCGCGGTATTCGCTCCGATCCCAAGCGCTAGCGTCAGCACCGCGACTGCGGTAAATCCGGGACTCTTGCGCAGTACTCTCAGTCCATAGCGAATATCCTCGATCATGTCTTCCACCCCCGGCCAGCGCCAGACTGCGCGGCTGTCTTCTTCCGTCAAAGTGAGATTGCCGAATTCGCGGCGGGCTGCGGCGGCGGCCTCTTTTCTGGACATGCCGCTGGCGACGAGCTCTTCGATCTTTTCCTCGAGGTGCTCTTGAATCTCGTCGGAGAGATCACTGTAGAGGCGGCGGCGTGAAGACAGTGGTTTTAGCCAGTTCGTGATTTTCATAATTCACCTGGGGCCAAGACACGCGAGATTCCATCGAGCATCTTTTCGAAACTCGAGACTTCCCGTTCCAGGTGTTTTGAGCCGGCGGCGGTCAGCTTGTAAATTCGAACGCGGCGGTTTGTGGAGGAGATGCCCCATTCGGCTTTGACCAGATCATCTTTGAGGAGACGCTGGAGTGCTGGATAGAGCGAGCCTTCTTCGATTTGGAGCAAATCATTGGACGTTCGCTTGATGTGCTGGACGAGAGCGTAACCGTGGAGTGGCTGCCGCTTCAGAGTGCGCAAGATCATCATTTCCAACGCGCCGGGGAAGAGGTCTCGTTGTTCGGACTTTTTCATGAGTTGCTCCAGGCTTTGCAACGAGGCCATGTTGGACAAGGCCTAGAGCAAAATAGTGTAGTTCAGGATTGTCGTCAAGAGCTATTTCTGGTGGTAGCTGAACTAAGAAAAGGGAAGCGTCGCCAGCACGACTCGCATCTTGGATTGCGAATTATTTCCGGGCCTGGGAGGCGAACGCGAGTGGCGGCGTGCAACGAGAAATTATTCGTACCGTAAAGCCAACATTGGATCAACACGTGCGGCGCGCCGCGCGGGAATGTAGCATGCCAACAACGCGACGGCGCAGATCAGAGCCGGCACAACGAGGAAGAGCCAGCCTCCCAAGGCGTGAAAGTCGTATAGAGCGGCCTCGAAGAGTCGCGGCAGCAGGAATGCGCCG
>DATLVG010000020.1:0-7073 GCA_035577625.1 Candidatus Dormiibacterota bacterium | reverse complement strand
TCAGGAGGTCTGTATGAAAACGTATCCCACCAAGGACATCAGAAACGTTGGCATTGTCGGCCACGGCGGCACCGGAAAGACGCAACTGGTGTCGTCGTTGCTCCACACCGCGGGCATGTCGCCGCGCTGGGGAAAAGTTGCGGAAGGTACGGCGGTCACGGATTGGGATGAGGAAGAAATCGCGCGGAAAATATCGTTACAAACGGGCCTCGCTTACGCGGAATGGCCCTGCACACTTTGCGGCGGCAGCAACGTAAAAATAAATTTTATCGATCTCCCTGGTTACGGCACTTTTATCAACGAAACGAAAGCTTCGCTCATCGCCGCGGACGCCGCGCTTATTACCGTCGACGCGCACGTCGGCGCGCAAGTGACCACGGAAAAAGTTTGGGATTTTTGCACCGAGTACGATATTCCCCGCGCTTTCGTTCTCACCTGGATGGATCGAGAACTCGCAAGTTTTGAACGGTCAATGGAATCACTGGAGCAAGTCTTCGGCCGCAATGTTGTCCCTCTGCAATTGCCGATTGGCAGCGAGCGCGGCTTCCGCGGCGTGATCGATCTCGTCGGAATGAAAGCGCACATGTACACGCCCGGCGGTGACGGCAAACCGAAAATCGAGCCGATTCCGCAAGCGCTGGAAGAGGATGCCAAGCAGGCGCACGAAAAACTTGTGGAAATGGTCGCCGAAGGCGACGACGAATTGATGGAAGAATTTTTCCGGGAGGGGACGATCCCGATCGAAGATTTGATTCCCGGGGTGCGCAAAGCCATCGTCGCGGAAAAAATCTTCCCCGTGCTGATGGTTTCCTCGACACAGAATGTCGGGACGGCAAGCCTGCTGACGTTTCTTGCTGACGTATTTCCGCATCCCGACGAGCACGCACAGGAAGGCTTCAAAGAGCAGGGCGGAAAGGGCGATCGCGTCGAACGCAAATATGACGACGCGCAACCGCTCTCGCTTTTCGTTTTCAAAACGCTTGCGGATCCTTTTGCGGGACGCATCAACTATTTCAAAGTAAAAAGCGGTGTCCTGAAAAATGATGCGACGCTTACGGATTTCACGCGGAGTTCACAGGAACGGTTCCAGCACATCCAAGTCGTGCAGGGAAAGCAGTTAACAGAAGTCGGCGAACTTCACGCCGGTGACATCGGCGCAATTGCAAAACTAAAAGAAGTTTTCACTGGCGATACGCTTGGTGACAAGGCTGCGCCCCTCTTCTACAAACCCGCGGTGATCCCTGAACCTTCGATCACATTCGCCGTTGAACCCAAGACGCGTGCCGACGAGGACAAAATCGGCGTTGGCATCCACAAAATCATGGAAGAGGATTGCGCCCTGCGATTCATTCGCGATCCGCAGACAAAAGAATTCCTGCTTGCTGGAAGTGGCCAGCAACACATTGAAGTCGTCGTGGCAAAACTGCACAAGCGTTATCACGTCGACTTGACGTTGAAGCCGCCGAAAGTTCCGTACCGCGAAACGATTCGCGGCAAAGCCGACGCCGAAGGCAAACACAAGAAGCAATCCGGCGGCCACGGACAATTCGGAGTCTGCCGCGTGAAATATGAACCGCTCGAGCGCGGCAAGGGCATCGAATTCGTCGATGACGTTTTCGGCGGAGCGATCCCGAGAAACTGGATCCCGTCCGTGGAAAAGGGAATCCGCGACACCGCCATTCGCGGCTATCTAGCGGGATTTCCCATGACCGATTTCCGCGCCACGCTTTACGACGGCAAATATCACGACGTGGATTCGTCGGACATGGCGTTTCAGATTGCGGGTTCGCTCTCCTTCAAGGAAGCGATGAAGCAGGCGCGGCCTGCGCTGCTTGAACCGATCATGCAAGTCGAAGTTTATGCGCCGGATCAATATTCAGGCGACCTGATGGGCGATCTGAGCTCGCGTCGCGGCCGCATCGCCGGCAGCGAAGTGCGCGGGCACAATGTCGTCATTAAAGCGTTGGTTCCGCTAGCGGAAATGCTCAGCTACGCGACGGACCTCACTTCCAAAACGCAGGCTCGCGCGACGTACTCGATGGAATATTCTCACTACGACTACGTGCCAAACGAGCTCGCGGACAAAGTGATCGCGTCGCACAAACCACACGCCGAGCACTTGGTGGAAGAAGAAGCATAAGAGTCGACGCCGGCTCGGTTTTTGCAATGCGGATCTGCGATAACCGGCGGATTGCCGACACCAACTCCTCTATCCCGCAATTTTGTCACGTTGTCGAATAATTGCCAGACCGTTAAGCCGGAGTCTCCATGAAGCTGAGATTGGCTGCGTTTTTGTCGTGCACGCTCCTGTGTTCTTCCTTGTTGTCCTTGTCGTTGAACCCACAGCAGGAGCGGCAGGTTCGGCTGAGGCTAACGACGCCTGTGCCGGCCATTGCGGCGAAGGCCGCGAAGCCGGAGTTCGGACCCAATGTGCTGATCTTCGATCCGTCGATGCCAGCGCAGACTATCCAGAAGAAAATTGACGCGGTTTATGCGACGCAGGAGCACAACGAGTTTGGACAGCAGAGGAATGCGCTGCTATTCCTGCCGGGAGACTATTCGGTGGACGTGCCGGTGGGCTTCTACACGGAGGTGATAGGACTTGGGACGTCGCCCGATGCAACGAGGATTGCGGGCAACATGCATGCGGATGCAAATCACGAGCGCAATAACGCGACGACGACCTTCTGGCGAGCTGCGGAAGGGATCTCCATAAAGCCGGCCGGGGGCACGATGCAGTGGGCGGTTTCACAGGCGGTGTCGCTGCGGCGCATGCATGTGCGCGGCAACCTGGTGCTGCACCAGAATCGGGGCTGGGCAAGCGGCGGCTGGATGTCGGATTCGCTCGTGGACGGCAATGTCGACTCCGGCAGCCAGCAGCAGTGGATCTCGCGCAACTGCGACTGGAAGAGCTGGACGGGCTCGAACTGGAATATGGTGTTTGTTGGCGTGACGCATCCGCCGGAAGGAGCATGGCCTTCGCCGCCGTACACGAAGGTGGCGCGTACTCCCGTGTCGCGCGAGAAACCGTTTCTGCAGGTGGATGCGCGGGGGGAATTCAGCGTGCGGGTTCCGACGCTGAACAGCGACAGCGTCGGGACTACGTTTCGCGGCGGAGAAACAGCGGGCGAGACAATTCCGATTTCGCGGTTTTATATTGCCCGTCCGGACGTCGATACGGTGGAGACAATCAACGCTCAGCTTGCCCAAGGCAAGAACTTGATTCTGACGCCGGGGATCTATGAACTGGTCGCTCCGATTCGCGTGACCAGGCCGCATACAGTGGTGCTGGGACTGGGGTTTGCGACACTACGTCCGATAAAGGGCACGGCGGCGATGACGACGAGTGATGCCGACGGGATCGAGATTGCGGGGCTGCTCTTCGATGCGGGGCCGAGCGAGTCTCCGGCGCTGCTAGAGGTGGGGCCAGAGGGAAGCCGGGCGCGGCATGCGAAAGATCCGATCGCGCTGCACGATGTTTTCTTCCGGGTGGGAGGCGCCGGTGTGGGTCGGGCTAAGGTGAATTTGAGGATCAACAGCAACGACACACTGGTCGACCATACATGGATCTGGAGAGCGGACCACGGCGCCGGTGTGGGCTGGGAGCTGAATCCCAGCGAGAACGGGCTGGTAGTGAACGGCAACCAGGTCACGATTTACGGCCTGTTTGTGGAGCATCACCAGAAATTCCAGGTTTTGTGGAATGGCAATGGCGGACGAACGTATTTTTATCAGTCCGAAATTCCTTACGATCCTCCGAACCAGACAAGCTATACGAGTATGCCGGGTGTGAACGGCTGGGCCTCGTACAAGGTGGCGGACGGAGTGACGACGCATGAGGCGTGGGGGCTGGGCGTGTACAGCGTCTTCATCTATCCGGATGTCGAGCTGACCCGGGCAATCGAGACGCCGAAAAATCCGAACGTACGCTTCCACGACATGATCACCGTGGCGCTCGGCGATCACGGCGCGATCAATCATGTAATTAACGAAACGGGCGAGGCGACCGCGATACATCCTCGCGTAACACCGAAGCTGACGGACTTCCCCTGAGTGCGTGCTCTCTGCGGAGATATTCGTGGGGCGGACAGGGAAACTGATCGGGATTGATCTCGGGTGACGGGTCACTCACCAAGGGGGACAACCCCTCGCCATTTCGGCTGTTGTTTCCGAAACCGACCCAACTCTGGGAACTGCCGAGAATTCAGCTGAAACGGGGCAGGAACATGCCGGTATGTTTGGCGTGTTCGGCGAAGTCATCGCCAAATTCTTCGGAGAGGAATCGTTCTTCGCGTTTTGCCTTACGGTAAAGGGCCGCGAGGATCAGGACAAATCCGAGAATCGAACGGACTTCGCCTTGCAAAAAGACCGTTCCGACGAACGAGGCGAGCAGACCCGTATAAATCGGATGGCGAATCCAGCGGTAAGGCCCACGGCGAATCAAATTGTGTCCCGACTTAATTGTGACCGTGCCGCTCCAATTTGCGCCGAGCGCGATGCGCGCCCAGACGGCAAAGACGAGGCCGCCCGCCGTCAGAAGAAGGCCTATCACCGCGGCGATGGAATTTTGCGAAACGATTCGCGTTCCCAACCAGCCCCACGCAAAGGCGCGGTTGTAGATCAGCATGAATCCAAAGACCAGCGGAATGACGTGTTCGAGGCGCTGCCAGGGGAATTCGCGGCGTTTCGAAGGCTTGCTCCACGCCGCCATGAGGAGCCAGACGATGCACCAGACCATCCAAATTTTTGAAGAGAGGTCGAACGCTTGCGCTGTTGTCGGCATTTTTTGGTGTGCGTCGCTCCGCCCCAGATTGTAGCGGAGAAGCGCTATTTTTGTGGCGCGGCGCTCAATGAGCAGCGGACGGCGGCGCCGGCCGACTACGGTTCGATGCGCGCGGAACTAATTCTCTGAACAGAAGCAGTGGCTTCGCGAAGAGAAGGCGTACATTCTTTCCACCCGTGAGCACTCCAAATTGGTGCTTGTTGGGCAGAGAGCGGGTTCCAGAATAAGTGGATTATGAAACAGCCCTCCAGCGGCAAGACCGGAAAGAAACTGGCGCGAGAGTTTGGACCGCAGACGCAGGCCATTCATGCGGGCGAGCCAAACAGGCATGGAGTCGGTGTCGGCGTAGGGCCGAGCATCAGCCGGACTTCGACGTTTACGTTTTCCTCGACGGAGGAGATGAAGCGGTGGGCCGAAGGGAAGAGCAGCGCGTACATCTATACGCGATATGGGAATCCGACGCTTTCGATTGCGGAGGGAAAGATTGCGGCGCTGGAGGGCGCGGAAGCTGCGGTGGTGACGGCGTCGGGCATGGCGGCGATTTCGAGCGCGTTGCTAGGTGCGCTGAAGCAAGGCGACGAAGTGATTTCCACGGCGCAGACGTACGGCGGGACTTACCGGTTGATGCGTGACGAGTTTCCGGACTGGGGCATTGTCGTGCGGCGGGCGGAAACTTCGCTCGAAGGAATTGAATCGCTCGTGACCAGTAAGACGAAGGTTCTGTACGTCGAGACTCCGACGAATCCCACGCTTCGCCTGGTGGATTTGAACAAGGCAATAGTGTTTGCCAATAAGCACAAGCTGATTTCGATTATCGACAATACATTTGCGACGCCCCTGCTGCAGCGGCCGATCGATCTCGGATTCGACATGGTGGTGCACAGCGCGACGAAATACCTTTCCGGGCATTCGGACGTGATTGCCGGCGCAGCGGCAGGGAGCAAGAAGTGGATGGACCGCGTGCGGCACATGATTATTGGTTTGGGTGGGTCGATGGATCCGGAGGCGGCGTTCCTGTTGATTCGCGGGATCAAGACGCTGGGGTTACGCGTCGAACGGCAGTGCGAGAACGCGCAGGCCGTTGCGGAGTTTCTGGAGAAACATCCCAAGGTTGCGAAGGTCCACTATCCCGGGTTGAAGTCGCATCCGGACCACGCGCTGGCGAAACGCCAGATGAAGGGGTTCGGTTCGATGCTGGCGTTTGATCTGAAGGGCGGGTTACCGGCGGCGAGGAAATTCTGCGACCAGGTGCAGCTGTTCCTGCTGGCGGCGAGTCTCGGTGGGGTGGAGTCGCTGGTGGTGCTGCCGATTTATAGCTCGCATTACAACATGAGCGCGGAAGAGCTGGCGAAAGTGAGTGTCACCCCGGGCACGGTGCGGGTATCGGTCGGGCTGGAAGACGCAGACGACCTGATCGCCGACTTAAAACAGGCTTTGGGATAACCGAAAGGCTTGACAGGACATCTGTTTAGCGCGAGGGTTTTAGGAACACCCCCGTTGTGCAGACAGACAAGGAGTTAGCCATGACGAGTTACCGACCCCTGGCACGAGTGTTTGGTGCGATTGTGTTGACATTGGCCTTGGCAACAGCCTTCAGCGCGCGGAGTTCCGCCGGAGAGAAGGCGAGAAGTGCCGCAGCTTTTGAAAAGCTGATTTCGCTGGTTGGAGAGTGGGAAGGCACGAACACGGCCGGCCATGTGAAAGCCACCTACACGCTGGTGTCCGGCGGCACGGCGCTGATGGAGCGGCTGCAATCCGCGAATGAGCCGGAGATGATTACGCTCTATTCGCTGGATGGGGATCACCTGATGATGACCCACTACTGCAGCGCGGGAAACCAGCCGCAGATGAAGACGGCAACTATCACGGAATTGAACGGGTCGTTGACGTTCCAGATGTATCAGGTCACGGGCCTGAAGACGGCCGACGAGGGTCATATGACGGGATTGACTCTGACGATGCCGGACAAGGATCACTTTACGCAGCAGTGGACCTACAGCGAAAAAGGCAAGTCGCAGGCGGACGTGTTCAAGTTCACGCGGAAGAGCTGAGGACCTGTTGTTGAGCAAAGCGCTTTAGTGGCTGGTTTTTCGGGCGACTGCCGCAAGAACCCCCTTGCAAACAAGGGACTTTTTTGGTAGAGTGAAGCTGCGTTTGTTGCTCTTGTATCGCCTTTGGTTTTGTGAAGCGGTCGCGAGGTCAAACTTGCGGCCTTTTTTTGTGCCCGCTGAGCGGATCCACAGAACGCAGCCGAGGAAGCATTCTCCGCGAGGGGATTCGCAGCAAGGCA
>DATLVG010000019.1:0-35758 GCA_035577625.1 Candidatus Dormiibacterota bacterium | reverse complement strand
GTGATGTAATAAACGGGCGTGCTTTGCGCGACGAGTTTGTCCGCTTCAAAGTCATCGGAATTGATCGTGCGCGGATCGGCAAGCTTCGCGAGGCGGGCGCGATTTTCTTCCAGCTTCGTCAGGTTTTCTTCCGAGGTGACGGCTACCGCAATCATTTCGCGGCCTTCTTCGGTGGTGCCGATGGAAATCACTTTCACACGCGGGCTCGCCTTTTCCAACATGCGCATGTATCTATAAACATCTTTGGCGTACGGAAGAATTCCCGGCGCGCCGGCGACGTCGCCAAGCACGGCTTCCGGCGTGGGAACGTTGCTGGAAGCAGGTAGATAATCCACCAGCGGCGACGTGAAATAAGGCGCCGTCGTGTATTTTTTCATCTTCGCGGTGTACGCCTCATCGACCGGTTGTTTGGCGTCGCGACCGGGCGCGGATTCTCCGTCGGCCCACGCAAAAGGCGCCGCGGCTAGAAGCAGCGCGATAGACGATAGTACTTTCCAGAAATGATTCCGGTTCATGAGGTTCTCCCAAAAAGTGCGTACGCAAAGGCGGGATTGTAGCGCAGAACGTGGATGTCCGCGCTCCACAAAATCCACAAAATCACAAAACGACTCCGGCAGAGATTTTATTCAGCAGCGATGAACTTGAGGCAGACCGGCGAGGGCACCGCGACGTTGTCGCCAGTCGGAGTTAGCTGCCCCGTATTGATGTCGACGTGGAACGCCACAATCGTGTCACTGAATTGATTTTCGACGAAAAGAAAAGTCCCGGAAGGATCAAACGTGAAGTGGCGCGGTTCTTTTCCGCCCGTGGGAATGCCGCCCACCGGCGACAGTGTCCCTTTCTTCAGATCGATGTCAAAAATGGCGATGTTGTCCAATCCGCGATTGGAGACGTAAAGAAATCTTCCGCTGGGATGGATGGCGACCTCGGCAACGTCATTACGGCCAGTGAATTCCGCGGGCAAAGTCGAAACACTGTTGACTTGTTTCAAGTCACCTTTTTTCGAGTCGAAGGCAAAACTCGTCGCGGTCGAATTGAGTTCGCTCACGACAAAAAGAAATTTTCCGTTCGGAGAAAATATGGCGTGGCGCGGGCCGGACCCGGCTTTCAAAGTGGCGCCGGGTGGGATGTGCGGGCCGAGCGTGCCTTTTGCCGCGTCAAACTGAAAAATCAAAATCTGGTCGAGACCCAAATCGGCGGCGAGCGCATAGCGATTGTCGGCGCTGGTTTCAATCCAATGCGCGTGAGGACCTTCCTGCCGCTCTTTGTTTGGGCCCAACTTCCCGCTGTCCTGATAAAGCGCGGTTTTCTCGCCGATTTTTCCGTCGGCCAAAATCGGGAACACCGCAAGCGTCCCGGAGGTGTAGTTCGCCACGAGAATATATTTGCCGTTTTGATCGAATGCGATGTAGCAAGGATCTTCGCCCTGCGCTGGCACTTGATTGAGCTGCGTCAAGGTTCCGGTTTTGGCATCGAGCGAAAAGGAAGTGACGAAGCTGGATTTGCCGCTTTCGTTCACGGCGTAGAGAAATTTTCCGCTTGGATGAATCGCCACGAAAGAAGGATCGGGAGTTTCGGCCGCGACACCGATCGCTGTCAGTTTGCCGGTCGTGGCGTCATAGCGGAATGAATAAATTCCCTTGCTCTGCGTTTTCGCGGTGTAGGTTCCAGCAAAGGCAAAAAATTCTTTTTTTACGGGAGCCGGTCTCTTGTCCTTGCCGTCGGCAAAGACAAAGGGGACAGCCAACGGAAGCAGCAAAAGCAAGCGGCGCGAAGTTTTCATGGCCTGAGAATTCTAGCACTCAGGGGAGAAATCTCCGCGAAAAGAGTTTCTACTTCTTTTCTTCTTCGTCTTCTTCTTGGAGGACGGCGGCGGCGGCGATGGAATCGTCACCATCGAGTTTGAGCAGGCGAACGCCCTGGGTGGAGCGGCCCGCTTCGCGAATCTCGTTGGCGTGAACGCGGATCACTTTACCGTGTTCGGTGATGATCATGACGTCGGATTCTTCGGTGACCTGCAGCGTAGCGACGACGGAGCCGTTGCGATCGGTGGTCTTCATGTTGACGACGCCTTTGCCGCCGCGTGAAGTAATACGGTATTCGGCGAGGGCGGTGCGCTTTCCGTAGCCTTTTTCGGCGACCGTGAGCATCAGGGTGGTGAGCGAATCCTTGATGTCTTCGTTTTCGAGTTCTTCGAGATTTTGCGTGGTTTTCTTGCGTTCCTTGGCGATGATTTCGAAGTCGGGCTGGACGGCGTCCATGCTGACGACGTAATCGTCCTTGTCGAGGTCCATGCCATTGACGCCGCCGGCGTTGCGGCCCATGGCGCGCACTTCAGTTTCGCGGAAGAGAATGGCCTGGCCTTCGTGGCTGGCGAGGAAAATCATCTGTTTTCCGTCGGTGAGCTTGGCGCCGATGAGTTCGTCCTTTGGTTCGAGATTGATTGCAATGATGCCGGTCGAACGCGGGTTGGAAAATTCAGTGAGCGACGATTTTTTCACGGTGCCGTTTTTGGTGGCCATGAAGACGAAGCGGTCGGCTTCTTCCAGATTCGTGGCAGCGACGAGCGCTGTGAGTTTTTCGTCTTCCTGGAATTTCACAAGGCTGGAGATGGCTTTTCCGCGCGTAGCGGCTGCGGCTTCCGGCAATTCATACACTTTTTGCCAGTAGACGCGGCCCTTTGACGTGAACAGCAGTATGTAGCTGTGCGCCGAAGCGATGAAGAGGTGTTCGACGAAGTCCTCGTCTTTCGTCTTCGCGCCGATGCGTCCTTTGCCGCCGCGTGTTTGATGGCGGTAGGTATCGGCTGCGGTGCGCTTGATGTAACCGGCATGGCTCACGGTGATGAGCATGTCCGTGTCGGCGATCAAATCTTCGAGTTTGATTTCGTCGACTTTGTCGACGATTTGCGTGCGACGGTCGTCACCGTAGGCTTTGTGAACTTCTTTCAGTTCCGCCGTGATGACGGCTTTCAACTTGCGCTCGCTGGCAAGAATTTCTCTTAGTTCGGCAATCAAGTCGCGGATGGATTTCAATTCGCTGACAATTTCGTCGATGGAAAGCTGCGTCAAGCGGTGCAATTGCAATTCGAGGATGGCGTCGATTTGTTTGTAGCTGAGGGTGAGCGCGCCCGGGCGGCCGGCAGCTTCGACTTCGGCGGCAGCAACGAAGCGGTACTTGCGGCCATCAAGCTTCACACCTTCGAGCTTCTTCGATTTGCCGTTCTCGGTGATGGTAATGTCCTGTTCGCTGAAATACTTGAACAGGTTTTCTTTCGCCTCGGCGCGGCTGGAGGATCCGCGGATGATACGAATCACGTTATCGAGATGGTCGAGGGCAATCTGATAGCCGACCAAAATGTGTTCGCGCTCTTCCGCTTTACGTAATTCGAAAATCGTGCGCCGGCGCACGACTTCCATGCGGTGCTCGATGAAGAGCTTGATGAGCGGAATCAGGCCGAGTTCGCGTGGCTGGCCGCCAACGATCGACAGCAAAATCACGTGGAACGATTCCTGCATCTGCGTCTGTTTGAAAAGATTGTTCAGAATCAGCTGCGATTCTTCGCCGCGCTTGAGCTCGATGACGACGCGCATGCCTTCGCGCGAGGACTCGTCGCGCACGTCCGAAATTCCCTCGATCTTCTTGTTCTGCACCAGGTCCGCGATGCGCTCGATCAATTTCGCTTTGTTCACCTGATACGGAATTTCGGTGATGACGATATTTTCACGATCCTTGGAGGCTTCTTCGATTGCCGCTTTCGCGCGCATCGTGAAACTGCCACGTCCCGTTTTGTAGGCCGCTTCAATTCCTTCGCGGCCGGCGATATAGGCGCCGGTGGGGAAATCGGGTCCCGGCACCAGCTTCATGACTTCTTTGAGCGAAGCGTCGGGCTTTTCGATTAAGAGAATGGCGGCGTCCACGATTTCCCGCAGGTTATGCGGCGGAATGTTGGTGGCCATGCCGACCGCGATACCGCTCGCGCCGTTAACCAGCAGATTCGGAATTCGCGACGGGAGAACGACCGGCTCTTCACGCGTCTGGTCGAAGTTCGGAATGAAGTCTACGGTTTCTTTTTCGAGGTCGGCGAGAATATCTTCGGAAATTTTTGCGAGGCGCGCTTCCGTGTACCGCATGGCCGCGGGAGGATCGCCGTCGACCGAACCGAAATTTCCCTGTCCGTCCACGAGCATGTAACGGAGGTTGAAGTCCTGCGCGAGACGCACCATCGCCGGATAAATTACGGCTTCACCGTGCGGGTGATAGTTACCGGACGTATCGCCGCAGATTTTGGCGCACTTGCGGTAGCCACGATTGGAGGCGAGGCCGAGGTCGTTCATGGCGACCAGGATGCGGCGCTGCACGGGCTTGAGGCCGTCGCGCACATCGGGAAGCGCGCGCGCGATGATGACGCTCATGGAGTAGTCGAGGTACGACTTCCTCATCTCCGCTTCGATATCGATCGGGAGCACTATCGATTGTTTTGTCTCGTCCGCCATTTTTCCTCGTCTTGGTACCGAAAACTTTTCCGCTACTTGTTACTGCGTTCGAGCACCCAAGCTTTCACGGTGTCGAACGCATCAGCCGCATTGGTGAAGCGCCGCGGCCCAAACTCCGCTTCGATCTGCTTCAAAAACTCGTCCCGCTCGGCTTCGCTGGAAAATTCTGCCGCCACTCCATTTACTAAATCCGGGGCATCGGTCGCAAAAGCACGAAATTCAGAGCAGCTCAAACCCCGCAGTCCGGGCAATGTTGTCCAACCGAGCTGGTAAATCATTTGCTCCACAGCCGATCTAAAGATCGGCCACTGCACAAAAGCCAGACAGAAACGCCGCGGGCTGGAAGCCCTTCCAGGACCAGCCGGCGCTACAAATCAAATATCCAGGTTCACGACTTCGAGGGCGTTTTCCTCGATGAACTTGCGGCGCGCTTCGACGTTTTCGCCCATGAGCGTCGTAAAAATGTCTTCGGCGGCGACGGCGTCTTCCAGCTTGACCTGGAGGAGCGTGCGCGTGTCCGCGTTCATCGTTGTGTCCCAAAGCTGTTCGGCGTTCATTTCGCCCAAGCCTTTAAATCGAGTAATGGTGAAATCCTTTTTCGCATCTTCGACGACGTAGTTCAAAACGTCGACGACTTTTTCTTTGGTGACCTTGGTGCCGTTGGTCGCGATGGTGAAGGGTGGATGATTGAACTCTTCGATCTGCTTCGCGAGGGCGCGCAGGCGCTTGTATTCGGGATTTGAAGCGAGCGCCCAATTGATTTTCTGGTTGTGCGGCGGGCCAAAATGAATTTCGTAAAGGCTGTGCTCTTCGTCAAAAGTGATTTTTCCTTCGAGCTTCAGCTTGGCCTTGTCGATCTCCTTGAGAATTTTTTCAAGTGCTTTCTTGTCTTCGAAATCGGTTTTCTTTTCTAGGCTGCTTTCGGCGAGGATTTCCACGAGCACAGGTTCGCGCAAGCGGCGGCCGAGTTTGGCTGCGGCTGCTTCGTATTCCTGGACGTTCAAC
Organism: Candidatus Dormiibacterota bacterium; assembly: GCA_035577625.1. Taxonomy (GTDB): domain Bacteria; phylum Acidobacteriota; class Terriglobia; order Acidiferrales; family UBA7541; genus Acidiferrum. The sequence continues at coordinate 30,257 of DATLVG010000019.1, read as the reverse complement.
AAAAAGGATGTCAGCTTCGCGCCATCGAGGTTGACGCCTTCTTTTGCTTTGACAACGTGATCTTCGGTGGCGCGCTTCATGAGCTCGCGCGCGAAATCACGCTCGTCACGGATATATTTTTCGGTTTTGCCGCGCTTGACGCGATAGAGAGGCGGCTGCGCGATGTAAACATGGCCGCGTTCGATTAGCTCCTTCATATGCCGGAAAAAGAAAGTGAGAAGGAGCGTGCGAATGTGGCTGCCGTCAACGTCGGCGTCGGTCATCAAAATGACTTTGTGATAGCGGAGCTTGCCTGCGTCGAAATCGTCTTTGCCGATGCCGGTGCCGAGCGCGGTGATGATGGCGCGAATTTCCTCGTGGCCGAGCATCTTGTCGTAACGCGCTTTTTCAACGTTAAGAATTTTACCTTTCAGCGGAAGAATCGCCTGGTACTTGCGGTCGCGGCCCATTTTTGCGGAGCCGCCGGCGGATTCGCCCTCGACGACGAAGAGTTCGCAACGGCTGGGATCGCGTTCCTGGCAATCGGCAAGTTTGCCGGGAAGGCCGCTGGAATCCATGGCGGATTTGCGGCGCGTGAGTTCGCGCGCTTTGCGGGCGGCTTCGCGGGCGCGGGCCGCGTCAATGCACTTGCCGATGATGCGCCGCGCGACAGTGGAATGTTTGTCGAACCATTCGCCGAGGCGTTCGTTGACGATTTGCTCGACGTCGCCCTTGATGTCGCTGTTGAGCTTGCCTTTGGTCTGGCCTTCGAACTGCGGCTGCGGCAAGCGCACGCTGACAACGGCGACAAGGCCTTCGCGGACGTCGTCGCCCGTGATGCTGACTTCGTCTTTCTGCTCCTTGAGCATGCCGTTGGCGGAAGCGAAGTTGTTGATGGTACGCGTGAGCGCAGAGCGGAAGCCGGAGAGGTGTGTACCGCCGTCGACGGTGTTGATCGTATTGGCGAAGGCGAAAACGTTTTCGCCGTAGCTGTCGTTGTACTGGAGTGCGATTTCGATTTCCAGACTTCCGCGCTTGCCTTCCATATAGATCGGAGAATCGTGGAGGGTTTCCTTGCCGCGATTGAGGTGCTTAACGAATTCGGCGATACCGCCGGTGAAGCGGAACTCGGCGCTTTTTTCTGCGCGTTCGTCGGTGAGCGTGACCTTGAGGCCTTTGTTGAGGAAAGCGTATTCGCGGAGACGCGTGGCGAGCGTGTCGTAGCTGAAGACGGTTTTTTCGAATATGCTCGCGTCGGGGTGGAAGGTAACTTTTGTGCCCGTCTTGCGCGTTTTTCCGGTTTGTTTGAGCTTCGAACTGGGCTTGCCTTTTTCGTAGGTCTGCTCCCAAACGGCACCGTCGCGCTGAATTTCAAGTTCGAGCCAATCGGAGAGCGCGTTGACGACGGAAACGCCGACGCCATGAAGACCGCCGGAAACTTTGTAGGTGTCGCTGTCGAATTTTCCGCCGGCATGGAGAACCGTGAGAACGACTTCAGCAGCGGGACGCTTTTCGGTGGCGTGCATGTCGACGGGAATTCCGCGGCCGTTGTCGACAACGGTGACGGAATTGTCTTCGTGAACGGTGACGTTTACTTCGTCCGCGTAGCCGGCCATCGCTTCGTCGACGGAGTTGTCGACGACTTCCCAGACGAGGTGATGCAAACCCATTTCGCCGGTCGAGCCGATGTACATCGCGGGACGCAGGCGCACGGCTTCGAGTCCGCCGAGCACTTTGATGGACTTCGCATCGTACTGATGTCCTCCGGCTGGCTTACCGCCGACGTTTTCCTTGTCGCCCATTTTTTCTCCCTCAGTGCGAATCCTGGCAAAAGCGAAACTTTGCGCATGCGGAGCGCGAAAACAAACTGCGAATTACAAGTCGAGCGAAACGGCTCGATAAATTTTCTTGAAGCTAGGAAAGGCGTGCGTGCGGATTTTTCCGTGCGTCCTTCAGGGACAGCCGCAAGTGCGGCGCGTTCCTTACCCTTTGATTCCGGACTCGAGCAGGATCGCAAACGATCCGCGCTGGGCCGACCGGAACTCGTAGGGTTCCTGCTCCATCCCATCTCGCGCAGCGAGACGCGGCGAAGACTCATACAACTCCATGCGAATTTTGACCAAACGCCTCTGGCGCGAAGCGAATAAAACAGGTCGAAATTCACCTGGCGAACGTGTCGATTTGGAGGAAACGAAAGCGAATCGACAACCCGGAAAGTGTACTCGAAATTCGAGAATTTCTCAACACCGTAAATAACAAAAGTATGTCGATAAGTGGATTATTTTCAGTGTCTTATAGGCGGTATTTTGTCGAATTCCCGTTCATTTTGGCTTCGTCGCTGGGGCGTGGAATCCAATGCTCGGTTTGGGCAAATCTTCGTCCTCGAGCATGCTTTCGATCGTGGCGAAAACGATCTGGAATTTCGCGTCGTAGCGCTTTTCCATGTCTTCGATTTTGCGCCGCAGCTTTTGGTTTGTGGCGAGCATTTCGCGCAGGCGCACGAAGGTTCGCATGATGGCGATGTTGACCTGCACGGCGCGCGGGCTGCGCAACACGCTCGACAGCATGGCGACGCCTTGTTCCGTGAAGGCGTAAGGCGCTTTGCGCGCGCCGCCCCAACTTGAAATCACAAATTGTGATTTCAAATTCTTGTGCTCGTCGGCGGTCAGTTGAAAAAGAAAATCGGCGGGAAAGCGTTCAATGTTTCGTTGTACGGCTTGAATGAGGGCGCGCGGTTGCACTCCGTAAAGACTGGCGAGATCTGTGCTCAACATCACGCGGTGGCCGCGGAGAAAATATATTTTTTGCGAAATCTTGCTTGGAACGATGCTGTGCGATTGCGCGGCTTTGGACATGAACGTGGACACCAATCCTGGAATCGGAAATTTGAAAAGCACTTGCTGGGCAGGGAAGTTGGCGGGCCGTTTTAAAGTATCAAATTCAGATTCGAATGAAAATTAAAGTGTCTGCGCCTGACGCGACTCGGGTCTAAATCAGATGCGCATGGGCATGATGATGTAGCGGTAACGATAGGATTCGTCGGCGAGGGGGCGCATCTGGCCGGCAGACTGTTCGTCTTTCAGTTCGATGCTGATCGGGCCTTCCGCGGCGGCGGCAAGAAAATCGAGCATGTAGCTGGAATTGAAACCGATGGAGATGGCGTCGCCTTTATATTCCTTGTCGATATTTTCCTTGGCTTCGCCGTATTCGGGGCTGGAAGCGGAAATTTCGACGCCTTCCCTGGAGACGGAAAGTTTTACGGCGTGAGAGCGCTGGTCTGCGAGTTGCGATACGCGGCGAACGGCGTCCGTGAGTTCGGTGCGCTCAAGGACGATGCTTTTGTTGTTGTCGCGCGGCAGCACCGCTTCGTAGTTCGGGAATTGGCCAGTGAGAATCCGGGAAATCAGCAAGCGGTGGCCGGCCTGGAAAAAGAGATGGCTTTCATCCTTCGCGAATTCCATCTGCGCATCGGAGCCTGCTGCGCCCGCGAGTTTTTCCACTTCGTCCATGGCTTTCTTGGGGACGAGGACTTTTACTTCGCCATTGAGGCCTGCGAGTTTTTGATCGGTTTCCGCAAGCGCAAGGCGGTGGCCGTCGGTCGCGACCATCGCGACGGTATCCGGCTTTAAGATCAGCAAGCCGCCGTTGAGGGTGTAGCGCGACTCTTCCATTGAGATTGCGAATTTTGTTTTGCCGATGAGGCTCTCGAGAGTGGGGGTAGGAATTTTCACCATCACGTGCGGCATTGCCGGCAGCGCGGGAAAGTTTTCCTTGGCCATGCCAACGAGCTTGTACTTTTTCTTTTCGCTAACGATCTCGACCCAGTGGTTTTCCAGTAGCTTGAATTTGATTTCGCCTTCCGGCAGCAGTCGCACAAGCTCCAGGAGCTTCTTTGCTGGAATCGTCCCCGCACCTTCTTTTTTCACTTTGGCTTCGCAAGACGTGCGAACGCTGAGTTCGAGGTCAGTCGCCGTGATCGTCACGCGGCTGCCCTTGGCCTCGACAAGCAGGTTCGAAAGAATCGGAATGGTCGTCTTGCGCTCGACGACGCCCTGCGTGGTAGTGAGCTCATTCAACAGCGCGGATTTTGTAACGCTGAATTCCATTGATTGGCTTTCCTCGCGTGCGGTTCCAGTTGCCGTCATTTCGCAAGAACCTTTCTTGGGGACACAACAACACTGGCCGCTACTTTACTCGCTTTTTGCGCTGCTGAAAAGTCCGGTTCGGAAGTCTGGACTGTGGAAATAGTGCGTTTTGTGAATCGCTCTGCACTTCAAAAAGTATGCAGGAAATCCACAACAACAATGAACAACAAGAGAAGGATTTTAATTTCAGATCTTGGAGCACAATTGACCCTTGTTGTTGTGATGATGTTTGTGAATTTGTGGAAAGCTTGCCAACCCCAATGCATACCGGTGTTTAGTCGCAGTGATTCAAAGTGGCGAAGTGTGGAGAAGTCGGAAAATTCTCCGGCGCAAGGCTTCCGGCCAAAGAAACGTACATTTCTTCCTCGTACGTCCACAAACCATCCGCAGCTTTTGAAATGGTTGTCCACAGCGCGATTATGTCTCGCACGGAGAAAGAAGGCGGGCAGACCCCAAGTCGGTGAATGAAAATACGTTTTGTTGAGTAAATTACTGCAGAGCGTCCATCAAACGGGTGATGACGCGGTTCAAATCTTTGTCTGAACGCCGCATCTCTTCGATCTTGTTGATGGAGTGAAGAACCGTGGTGTGATGCTTACCGCCGAATTGGCGGCCGATTTCCGGCAGGGAAGCCGTGGTAAGTTGTTTGACGATGTACATCGCTACCTGGCGGGGAAAAGCGATGGCACGAGTGTTGCTGCGGACTTTTAGGTCCTGCTCGCGCAAGTTGAAGTGCTCGCTCACACGCTTCTGGATCAAGTCGATCGTGACGCGCTTTTCCTGCGAAGCGATGATGTTGCGCAATACCTGTTGGGCTGTCGCGAGCGAAATCGTGGCGCCGGTTAGCGAAGCGTAGGCCATCAGCCGGGTGAGGGCGCCTTCCAGTTCGCGGACGTTGGACTTGATGGCGCGCGCGATGTACTCGGCTACGTCATCCGGCAGACCAAAACGCTCGTTTTCCGCCTTCTTCTGCAAAATCGCGATCTTGGTTTCGAGATCCGGCGGTTGGATGTCCGCAATCAGGCCCCATTCAAAACGGGAACGCAGCCGCTCTTCGATGGAATTGATATCTTTCGGCAGACAGTCGGATGAGATGACGATCTGTTTGCCCTGTTCATAGAGCGCGTTGAACGTGTGGAAGAATTCTTCCTGTGTGCGTTCCTTACCGGCGATGAATTGAATATCGTCAACAAGCAGTACGTCCACCGTGTGGAAGCGATCGCGGAAGGAAATCATTTTGTCAAAGCGCAACGAGTTGATGACTTCGATGGTGAACTTTTCGGCGCTAACGTAACAAAGCCGGGCAGCGGGATTGCGCTTCTTGATGATGTGCCCGATCGCGTGCATCAAGTGGGTCTTGCCCATACCCACGCCGCCATAGAGAAACAGCGGGTTGTAAGCCTTGGAAGGCTGCTCGGCAACGGCGCGGGACGCGGCGTGCGCAAATTCATTGGACTTGCCGACGACGAATGTGTCGAAGGTGTAGCGAGCCTGGAGCTGGTTGTCGCTGCTCTCAAAGTCCAATTTCGACTGTTTAACCGGAATGGCGGGCTGCGGAGCCGGTGCGGTGTCTTCTTCGGTGCAGACGTACTGCACTTTCAGGCTCGGCATGCCAAGTTCATGAAAAACGGCGCGAATAATTTCGCCATAAGTGCGGGTCAACACTTGGCGGAAGACGACGGTCGGGATTTGTATATAAAGCGTGTCGCCATCGGCCTTGCTCAGGCGCGTTGGTGCGAACCAGGTCGTAAACGTATTGAGGCTAACCCTGGACTTCACTCGTTCCAGAAACTTATCCCACATTCCGGTGGTTTCTCGATCCTTCACAATGTGCGTAGCAGTCGTCATTAGACAAAAAATCCGTATCCAAACTATTTCCACAAGTGTGGATATCTTGTGGAAAGCCAGTCACCAGCAATCTTTCTGTTGGCTTTCGGGTTTTCCTGCGCCGTTCTGTGCTTGCGGTCCCTGGTGCCCTGCGCGCGGTGTCCCCGAGTGTTGTTGGCCCGTTTACCACCGCTTTATGACAGCGCGGGATTGTCTCCGATTGGCGATTCGTGGGCAAGCGAAAAGTGTACGAAGGCCATTCAGCCCTTGCACACAGCATTCACAACTTTTCCACAAGCACCAAATTTGGGCAACTCATCGCCGTTTTTCCCCTAAGACTTCTGTTTTCACCGCAAAACGCGAATCGCCGCAAATTTTTCTGCAAGAGAAACTCTTTCCGGTATCGCACAAACAATTTTCAGCTGTGGAAAAGAATCTAATTCAGAAAATAAATTTTCTCTTCAGCGACTTTCGGGACGATCGAATTCGTAAATTCCAATCGGGTCGCCGCCGATGATCAGACGGTCCTTCAGCACTAAAATAACATTGGCGTCGAGCCGCGCACTTTCCGGCGTGTAGATCAAATATGTCGCGCGGCGATTTCCCTCTTTATCGAAACGCATCAGCGTGTCTTCCATGGCCATCCAGACTTCGCCCGTTTCACGATCCACGCCGATTGCCGTCAAAATTCTCTTGAAGACCGGTGGATCACCGCGCCGCTCCTGTTTTTCGATTTCACGCCGCATCGCTACCGCTTTAGGCAGCGCGTCCACCGCAGTGTAGCGCACTTCCTGCTTTGCGTAACCGAAGCGGTCGAACTGCCTCACGGTCGGCTCGGGATAATAATTGAAGCCGTAATAAAGATGACCTTGATCGTCGGAGGCGAGTTCGCCGATGTTCAGAAAGCGGTTCAATTCCCTGCGTTCGGTCAAGACGTCCAGGTCGCCGAATTCGCGCACCCGGCGGCCGTCCTTATTGAATACGACGACAAGCGAAGGATCGCGAAACGTCGCAACCGCGACTTCGTTGTCTGGCAGCGCGGCCACGGCGACCGGTGCGTTTACAGGGATTGTCTTCAGAAGGCGGCCTTCTTTAGCGTACACCTGGATCGCATTTGCGCCGCGGTCGGCGACGTAAATGTTTCCGTCGGAGTCGACGTCGCAGTCTTCGCCGAACTGCGTCAAGACCTCGCCGCTCTTGCGCAATTCCTCGAGCGCAGCGGGCGCCAAGCCGGAAGACTCCTTCATGGCAAGGAGCTTCTTGCCTTCGGGAGAGAAAACAATCAGGCCCGGATTGGGCGAGGCCAACACATAAAACTTGCCGTCCGCTCCATGGCGGACCGCTTTCAGGCCCGGGCCGATCGGCGCATAGACGCGGCGCTTCGCCACGAGCTCGCCATCCACCTGAGCCACGGCGCCGCACGCCGCGCTCAACATCAGACACATCACCGCTGTCGCTTTCAAGGCTGGACCTAACCGTTCTTCCGTCTTTCGATGCTTCTTCAGATTAACTTGAGTGATTTCAGGTTGCTTCGCACTTGGCCACATCGTTCGTCGCGTGTGCTCAATCGATTCTCAGCCGCAGGCGCTCGATGGAAATAGCTTGCAGCCGGCCGCCACCATTTCGCGAGCCCGCTTCGTCCGTCTCAATCAGAACGCAATTCATCTGGACGTTGCCTTGCGCCACTTCGAAGCGCGCGGGCATGCCGTCCAGGAATTTCTTTACGATGCCCACGCGATCCATTCCGATAACTCCGTCGTGCGGCCCGGTCATGCCGACGTCGGTGATATAGGCGGTGCCAGCGGGCAGAATGCGCTCGTCCGCGGTTGTGACGTGCGTATGAGTGCCCACCACGGCCGTGACGCGACCGTCCAGGTACCAGCCGAGCGCCATTTTCTCGCTCGTCGTCTCGGCGTGCATGTCCACGAGGACAAAGCCGACGTCCGCCGGCAATGTCGCAAGCAATTCATCCACTTTCCGGAACGGGTCTTCGTTTGACGGCATAAAAATTCGACCCTGAACGTTGATGACGGCATACTTCACACCGTTTCGTGCCGTTCCGACGTACATACCCGCGCCAGGATTGCTGTCGGGAAAATTCGCCGGCCGCAATAGCCGCCGTTCATGCGGCATGAATTCCAGAATTTCGCGCTTGTCCCAACTGTGGTTGCCGCCGCTGAGCACCTCGATGCCGTAACCGAACAACTCTTCGGCGATGCGCGGCGTGATGCCAAAGCCGGCGGCTGAGTTTTCGCCGTTGGCGATGACGAGGTCAATCCGCCTGGTCGAGACAAGGTCCGCCAGCCGCTCGCGAACGATTTCTCTGCCGGGCGATCCAACAATGTCACCGATAAAAAGTACGCGCATAATTCTCAGCAATAACAACGGCAACAAAAATGGAGCAGACTGCTGGGCCGTGGGGAGCTAGGCCGTGAACCTCTGATAAAGGTGGGCACCACGAGCCAACCGTTAGGCTTTCCTGCCCCGCTCGCACGTTGGGTCTTTCTCAGCTCAGGGTCGTAAGTACAAACCCTGAAAACCGTCCAACGAGCCAGCGGGACAGGCCGTGCACACGGGCTGTCTATCCGCAGCGCCTCAGAGATTCTGCATTGGTTCAAACAGCTTTCGCACCCTCACCTGCTTCGAAGTACTGCTCCGTATCCATTGTAGCCGCAGCGCGGAAGCCGCGTCCAACCACCCGCCAATCTGGATAACCGGCTGGCCCAAGATTCTTTCCTCCGGGGTCCATCGACGGGCTAAACTCACTGTGGCCTTCCTGGAGCCGCTCCGATGAAAAAATTAGTCACCGCCTCATTCTTCAGCGCTTGTTTGCTTGCGCCCGCTCTCGTATCCGCAGGGCCGCGGCACGCAGCAGACGACCATCTTGGCAAAGTCGAATTCCGGGCGACATGCGCGGCGTCAACCCAGCCGCTCATTGACAAAGGCGCGGCCCTGCTCCATTCGTTCCAATATCTACAGTCAGAAAACACTTTCTCCGAAGCGGTCAAGCAGGATCCCAAGTGCGCGATGGCTCATTGGGGAAAGGCCATGGCGCTCTATCACCAGCTGTGGGATTTTCCGGAGAAGAAGGCGCTGGAGGCGGGCCGGAAAGAACTGGACGCAGCGAAAAAGCTGAACAACGTGACGCCGCGCGAGAAAGAGTTCGTCCAAACGGCCGCAGTTTTCTTCCAGAAGAAAAAGCTCGACGAAAAAGCGCGCATCGCCGCCTATTCCGCCGCCATGGAAAAATGGTACGCAAGCGTTCCCGGTGACGTTGAAGTCGGAAGCTTCTACGCCTTATCGCTCGTGTCGCTGGCTTATCACGAGGATCCTGCGCAAGCGCTGGAACTGCGCCGGAAGGCGATTGGCGTGCTGGATCCGCTCTTTGAAAAAAATCCCGATCATCCCGGCGTCGCGCACTACTTGATTCACGCAGCCGATGAACAAAGCCTTGCGCCACAGGGTTTGGCGGCTGCGCGTCGCTATGCTGCCATTGCGCCGGATTCTTCGCACGCGATTCACATGCCGTCGCACATTTTCGTTCGTCTTGGCATGTGGCAAGATTCCATCACTTCCAACATTGCGGCACAGGCAGCCGGTGCGCGCGCCGCGGAAGCGCATCAAGCCGAATCCCACTATCAGACCCACGCGATGGATTTTCTGAACTATTCGTATCTGCAAAGTGGTCAGGTCGCAAAAGCGGAAGCCGTCATCATGAATGAGCATCAGGTTGTCGGCGCTTCCGATAAGTCCATGAAGGAGCACATGGATTCGCTGAACGACCGTATGGTGATGGAGCTTCACCGCTGGAAAGAGGCGGCGAATCTCTCCGCGGAATTCATATTTACAAAGACAGTGGCCGCGGCGCGATCGGGCGACCTTCTGGGAGCGCACGCAGCGTTAGCTCAGCTAGAAGCCGAGGCCAAAAAGCACGCCGGCGAGAAAAAGGGAAATTACACAGGCGCGGCGGACAATCAGATCCAGCTTCAGGAAGCCGAAGCCTGGGTTGCGTTTGCCGAAGGCAAAGCTGACGACGCGCTGAAAGAGCTGCGCGCCGCCGCCGACTCCGAAGACTCGCAGCGCCTCGATTCGTTTAACGTCACCGCACGAGAGATGATTGCGGAGATGCTCCTCGAGGCGAAGCGGCCTGCCGATTCGCTTGTCGAATACAAGACCGCGCTCGCCCACGCTCCTGGCCGCTTCAATTTGCTGCTCGGCGCGGGCCGCGCCGCCACTGCCGCGCAGCAGACGAGCGAAGCGCACGCCTATTACGCGAAGCTATTGGAAATTTGCGGAAGTTCCGCAGATCGCCCAGAGCTGGCGGAAGCTCGCACGCTCGCCGCGAAAAACTGACGTCTCGCGCTCTTATCTCACTTTGTTGTGCTGTGCGTTGCCGCCCCAGGCAAACCAGCCGTCCGCATCCTTGTTTCCCGTTTTGAGGCAGATCAGCCGTCCATCTGCCGTTCCCGCGTAGATATTGCCTCCCGCCAGCGCAGGTTGAAATGTCATCGGCGCCTTCAACGCATAATTAAAACCAACGCTCCCGTCGCTCTGCCGCACAGAAACGAGATGACCAGCCGCACCCGCGAGATACAAATACTCCGCGCCCACCGCTGGCGGAGAAAAAACCTGCGTGTTCGCCGAAACGTTGGGCCCAACAATCTCCGCGCGCCAGGTCTCTTTTCCGTCTTTGGCTCTTACGGAATTCAGATAACGTCCCTGCGAGTTCATGATTTGCCCGTTGTTCACCGCCGCACGCGAACCCTGATACGCCCACGCGCCAACGACGGAATTCACTCCCACAGATTCATTCGCCGCAGAAAGCTTTGCTGCTGGAGGAGCCGCGCCAAATCCAACCGAGGCATCAAGATTGGCCATTTCCGGCGCGGAGAGTGCCACGCCGCCTCCGCTGTCCTTTCGCAGATAATCCGCCTTGTTGCTGGCAATCATCTGCGCGTCTTGTTCTTGGCCTTGCTTTGCATCCTTGCGCGTGATTCCTTCGTAGTCCTCGGTCCCGCGCTTCTCTTTCTTCGTTTGAATCACCTGGTTTTCATAAATCACCGGGGCGCTCGTGGACGCGTCCTTTTTCACCCAAATGGCGTCTCCGTCCTCCGCGTTGAGCGCGTAGGACGTTCCGTCGAACGTAGTAAAATAAACTGTCCCGTCCGAAACAACCGGCGCGGTGATGACATCGCCGGCAATCCGCTGTTGCCAGATGTGGCGTCCCGTTTCCAGATCGAGCGCCAGCAAGCGATGGCTGCCGCCGGGAGTCGCGGGACGCGGATGAAACTTGTTTCTCCGCTCTTTTTGCGAAGATTCCCTTTGGCCTCCCGGGAATGCCATGTAAAGCACTCCGTCGTCAATCGCAGGTTGGCTCATTAGCGGGTCGCCCAGCCATTCCTGCCAGACAATTCTTCCCGTTTTTTCCTCGACGACGATCAGTGTGCAACTCTCGGTATTAAACGCCACATAGCCGTCCGCCACGACCGCAGCGGTCGGTCCATCGTCGCCAGTCTGAATCTTCCAGATGATTCTTCCGGTCTCCGCATCGATGGCGTAGAACTCGTGTGACCCGTAGCCGCCTCCCACGAAAAGCATTCCGTCCGCATAAGCGGGCGTGGCAATGGGCCTACCTCCCGGGAGGCGCAGCACCCACCCGGAGCGCCCATCAGGCGTGCGATAGCTGACTGCCTTAAGCGCGACCTGGGACGAAGGCAGCGCGACGTCCATAGCCGCGCCCAGATCGACCTTCTGCAGCTTAGGCTGAGCCTTTCCAGACATCTCTTTGGGTTGTTCTGTCCTTTTTTGCGGCTCATCTTCATGCATCGAGAGCCGAGGACTAGCCAGTAAGACCAAGCCAACTGCCGAAAAAAGGGTCACGGAAAGTACCCGATGAAATTGCACGGACATGGAATTCTCCCCGGCGCCGGATTTCCCTGCGAAGCTAAGCGCTTACAAAGAGAACGATCCCGTCATGATTTCTTGCGATTAAAAAAAGGGAGGGCGAGAGACCGTGGTCCCTCGCCCAGGCTGCTTGCTTCGAACCGTCCTAGAAGTGGAAGCCTAGTTCGGCGGAGTAACTTCTCGGCGAGACGAAGTGTGTTCCGCTGAACGTGCTCAGAAAGTTGTAAAGCGCCTCTTTGTTGGTCAGGTTGATCACCGTAAATCGAAGGCTCCATTTGTAGCGATCACCGCTGAAAATATTGTCGTGGCCGACGGCCAGGTCGAATAGATTACGTGGCGCAATTCGCGGCGGATTCTTGTCGTCATTTTCCGTGCCCGTAGCCGGAATGTTGATGCGTGCGGCGCCGGTTTTTGTCGGGTTCGGTCCGCAGCTTGCCGGATCGTTGCTCAACGGATTCAGGAGCGATGCGAACAAGGTCTGTCCGCTCGCGTTCACGCAGAAAAGACCAATTGCCGCCTGCTGGTCGCCGTCGAACGTGAGTGCCGTTGCAAAATCGGGCACTGCGCCTGCGACGAGTCCGCTATCGTAGCGCCAGTTGAATCCGACCCACGGCCCGCGCTTCCACGGCTGATATTGCAAATGCGTTGTCTGGTTGAATTTTTCATCGTGGTCGATGCGAAAGACAGAGCCGCCTTGGCCGACGGTGACGCCGAGTCCGCCGACTTGCGGCGGGAAGTAACGGGCTGCCACGCTGGACATCACAACGAGCGCCGTCAGGCCGTGAAAGTTCGGCACGCTGGCGCGAATCGCGTAACCGGGGATTTTGGAATTGTGCCACACGATGGGGAACGTGATCGGTGTGTTGCCGAGCACACTGAAGTCGAAGGAATTGTGGGTGTACTTCCACAGATATTCGCCATCGATGACAAGATACTTTCCAAACGCCTGCTCGAAGCCTGCGTGAAATTCGTTGCGGAAACCGGCTGGCGAATTTGCCGGCACGCAGGGAATCAGTGCCGCGATCACGCTTACGTTGCAACCGGTCGTGGAGACGACCAGATTTTCGTTAAACGGTGTTTCCAGCGTTCGCGCGTAGGAAATGCGCGCCACGGTGCTGGTCGCCTTGAATTTGTAAGCGATGCCGAGCCGCGGCTCGATTTCATTCGCGGACGAAAGCCCGCGATATAAGTCGCCACGCAAGCCCAGGCTGAACGACCAATTGCCCTTCGTGATCGTGTCCTGCGCGTAGAGCGCAACCTCTTTCACGTCGGTATGGCCGCGGAAATTAAACTGGCTGCCGCCGCGCGTCAAGTCGATCGGCAGCAGAACCGCGCAGGGCGTGCCGGGCACGGCGGTGTTCGTCGCGGAATTAAAGCAGGCAATGCCATTCGCATCTGTCGTCGAAGGCAACAATGCCGGATCGACGATCCCGAAGCGATCATTTTCGGTCAGAAACGTCTGCTGGTAGAACGCTCCCGCTTTGATATTGTGAACGCCTTTCACCCAAGAGATGTCACCGTGCACTCCGGCGTTTGTCAGTTGACGGTCCTGAGCAATGGTTTCGGAGTTGATTGGTCCCAAGTCCGCGAAGACATTGTTGCTGGGGTAATAGTTGTATTGGTCGTGCCGGACAAAGCCGCCTAGATTTGCGACCGCCGATGTCCCAATCGTGTGCGTCCACGTCGGCGCGAGATTGTACGAGCCGATTTGTGAACGCTGATCTGTGTTTCCCGCGGGATTTCCGTCGATTGCGGCTAAATTGTCGAATGTGTTCGGCGTCTCAAACCATGAACGCGAATATTGCAGATTCATCCGCAACGTATCGACCTTCGTCGGGCTGTAATCCAGGCGGTCAAAAAAGTTTTCCTCGTTGCCCTTGTCGTGAAGCACGCTGAACTCCGGCGGATCGAGAAAGCGCCCGCTGTTCAGCCCGGTCAGTGAAGCAAAATTTCCCCACTTGTCGTTTCCGTATGCCAGGTTGGCACCGGCACTCACCGTGCCGAAGCTGCCGAACGAAACCGTCGCGCTGCCCGTCGGTTTTGTCACTCCCAACCCGGAGCGCGTCGTCACTTTGATCACGAGACTCGTCTTGTCTCCGAATTCCGCCGGAGGCGCGCCCGAAATCACTTCCAGCGATTGAATCGAATCCGCGGGAATCTGATTGGAAAACACTTTGCTCGTCTGGTCCGTAATCATTTGCCCGTCGACCGAAAAGGCCGTTTGCGCGTGATCGCCCAGCGCGTGCATGTTTCCGTTGGAGTCCGCCGCGATTCCCGGCGAAACCAGCGTCACTAGAGAAGTGGCCGAAGACGACGCGCTTTCCAGCGGCATTTTGTCAAAGAGGCCGCGGTCGACGTCGGTGTGGAACGTCGAATCGTTTTCGACGAGATCCGCGCCGCCAGCCTCGACTGTCACCGTCGTCGAAGCCGACGCGACTTTCAGTGTCACGTTCACGGCCATCGGTACCGAAGACCGCACTTCCACGTCCGTTGCACTCGCTGCAAATCCCGGCGCTGTCACTTGCAGGTGGTACGGATTGAAGGGCACGTTCGCGAACCGGAACTTTCCGTCCGTATCGGTCGTGGTGCTGCGGCTGTAGTGGCTCACTGGATTCTGAATCTCCACGGCCGCGCCCGGTACAGCGCTGCCGGAAGGATCCGTCACGGTGCCATCCAAAATTCCCGACGACTGCGCGCTGGCCGAAGTCGCAAATAGAAACGAGAAAACGAGAAACACAAATACGAAACGATTGAATCTCTGCAGCATTTTTTCCTCCGTCCCGGCGTCCGGGACTCGTGTGTAGGGGTGGATCAACGCCGCTGCGAAATGAGCGGCAACGCCAAGGCGAAACTTATCGCGTGCGTGGCGAGAGGAGTCGAGCGGAAATCGGTTTTTACGAAACTAAACGGCGGGAGGAGCGCGACCGGCGTGATGAATCGAAAATGCTTCGCAAGGCGCCGCGTGAATCGGCTGCGACAGGTACCACGAGAAAAATCCCGGAACGCTGATGCTGGGAACACCTGCCTGCGCAAGTGCCGGCAAATGCAGCGCTTGGCAGACATGGCAAGGCGTGTCGCCCCGGCCGTCTTTATGTTCATGGAGGAACGCGCCGCCGGCTGCAAAGTAAAACAACGCTATTCCGGCCAGCAAGGCCAGTGCGCGGCGTGCGTTAACTTTGGTGAAAATGGCGTTCACGAATAGCAGTCCACGTTCAGGATACACTCGACCGTGCGAAGTTAGACGCAAATTCCAATCAACCGGTTGCTCTGAAGCAACGCCCCGTTGGAACCCCTTGACCCAGAAACCCTTATTGCATAACCTTCGTCTAAGGAATCAGTTACCCGAGCTATGTCCGGCCGCACTCATAAACTGACGTTTGTTGCGCTGCTCCTCGCGATTCTCTTCCTCGCGGCGCAGTTCCACCAGTGTGCCGATCTGACGTCGAACGCCTCGACTTCCCACGTCTGCCCGGTCTGTTCCACGGCGGCGACGGTGGTCGCAACCGAATCGCCGGTCATTGCGTTCGTCTCCACAGACACGGCTTTTGTGGCCCGAGTGGCTCCCCGGGTAATTTCTACCCATATTCCCTACGCAGCTTCCCCTCGCGCTTCCCCTGCCGTCTAGCAGTCCGCAATCCCTGACAGTTCCTCGGCCCTGGTTGTAGTCCGCCGCCTGCGTGCGGCTTTCGAGGAGTTTTTCAAATGAAAAAGTTTTTTGCTTCGGCGATGGCCTTCCTGGCCTTGAACGCCGTCGCCGCAGGTCAACAACCTGCACAAAATCCATCTCCGGCCGCGCCCGCACCAGTGCCTGTGACGCCGGCAACCGCCTCAGCGCACATCACTCTCGATGAAGCCATTCGCCTCGCGCTGCAGCACAACCACGCGTTGCAGGCGGTGCGCTCCAATATCCTGATTAGCCAGGCCGATGAGATCACCGCCAACTTGCGGCCCAATCCCACAATCTCGTGGGACTCGCAATTCTTCCCGCTCTTTCAACCGAGCCTTTTCAGCGCCGATTATCTTGAAAATCAGGCGCAATTCGACTTCGGCATTGGCTATCTCTTTGAACGCGGCAAGAAGCGCCAGCATCGCTTGCAAGCCGCGCGGGATCAAACCGCGGTTGTGCGTTCCCAGACGACCGACAGCGAACGCCAGCTCGTCTTCAACGTTTCGCAACAGTTCATTGGGGCGTTGCTCGCGGAGTCCACGCTCGCCTTTGCACAGCAAGACCTCGATAGCTTTCAGCAGACCGTTACGATCAGCGAAGAGCGCTTCAAGGTCGGCGACATGAGCGAAGGCGACTTTCTGAAGATTAAGCTTCAGTTGCTGCAATTTCAGACTGACGTCTCGGCAGCGCAGCTCGCAAAAGTACAAGCGCTCGCTGCGCTTCGCCAGTTCCTCGGATTCGATTCCGTCCCCGACAACTACGTTTGCGACGGTGAGCTGAAGTACGAAGCGGTCCACGGAACCGCGGAGGATCTGAAAGCGTTGGCACTGCGCAGCCGGCCAGACCTCATCGCCGCAGAGCTCGGCATTACCGCCGCGCGAAGCCAGGAAGCACTGCAGGAAGCGAACGGAAAGCGCGACCTCGGCGCCAGCTTCAACTACACGCACACCGCCGGTATCAACAGCGGCGCTTTCTTCTTTAACATTGATCTCCCAATCTTCGATCGCAACCAGGGAAACATCGCTCACGCACGTTACGTCGTCACGCAAGCGCAGGAGCAAGCCAGCGAAGCCGCCGAGCAGGTGCTCACGGATGTGACCGACGCGTTCGAGAATCTCCGCACCAACGACAAGATTATTCAGCTGTATCAGGGCGGCTACGTCGACCAGGCCAAGCAGTCCCGCGACATCAGCGAATATGCCTACAAGCGCGGAGCGGCGAGCCTGCTCGACTTTCTCGATGCCGAACGCACTTATCGCGCCAACCAACTCGCCTATCGCCAGGCTCTTGCCAGTCACATGACGGCCGTCGAACAGATGCGCCAGGCCGTCGGCTCAAGGAATCTCCCATGAACCCCGCAAATCTCATTGTTAAGTTCAGGAACCAGCCCATGCCAAAACTTTTGCTCTGCTCCGGCGCGTGTGCCGCCGCGATCCTTCTGTCGTCGTGCGGGCACGCGCCGCTTGAAAACGAAGGCAAGATGACGTCGTACACGTCTTCCGAATCCAAGGCCGATTCCGCCGACCTCTTCAGCGTGCCGCAAGATCAAATGGCACACATCAAAATTGCCGCCGCGGAAAAATCTAATTTTCCGCGCGTCCTCCGATTCACGGGATCAGTCGCCTACAACGCGTTCAAAACAACGCCGGTGTTTTCGCCCGTTGGCGGGCCGGTGCAGGAAATTCTCGTGACGCCCGGGCAGCTCGTGAAGGCCGGACAGCCGCTTCTGACGGTCACCAGCCCGGACTATTCCACCGCGCGCTCCGCCTACATCAAGGCCAAAAGCACGTTTCTTCTGGCTGACAAAAATTACGATCGCGCGAAGGACCTCTATGAACACAAAGCCATCGCCGAGCGCGACCTCCAGCAAGCCGAATCGGATCGCGCCGCCGCGCAAGCGGATTTGGTTTCCAGCGAAGACGCTTTGCGCGCCGTCGGCATAAAAGATCCCGAAGCCGTCCTGAAAAATGCCGCGGTGAGTTCCGGTGCAACGCCCGTTCCGGCTCCCGTCAGCGGTGAAATCGTGGACCGTCTCGTTGGCCCGGGCCAGCTTTTGCAAGCTGGCGCAACGCAGTGCTTCACGATTTCCGACATGAGCACCGTTTGGGTTCTGATGAACGTTTATCAGAACGATCTCGCCTACGTTCATTCCGGCGATCCAGTGGAAATCACAACTGACGCGTATCCGGAAGCCTTCCACGGCAAAGTCTCGTACGTCGCTGCGGCGCTCGATCCTACGACGCGTACGTTGCAGGCGCGTATCGTCACGCAAAATCCCGGCGGCAAGCTCAAGAACAACATGTACGTCAGCGCGACGGTGCAGGCCGGCGCAGTCAAAGGCGCGTTGACCGTTCCCGATTCCGCGGTCCTGCGCGATACGGAAAATCAGCCCTTCGTGTACGTCCTCCAGGACCAAAACAAGTTCGCGCGCCGCCTCGTTTCCGTCGCCGAAGGCGGCAATGGCCGCACGATCGTCACCAACGGTTTGAAAGAAGGCGAACGAGTTGCCGGTGACGGCGCGCTGTTCCTGCAATTCAAGAATTCTTTGCAGCACTAAGGACTGCTGACCAGCCCATGATCCATCGCATCGTTGATTTCGCTCTGCGCCAGCGCTTCGTGGTCCTCATGGTCACGGTGCTCATCGTTTTTGCTGGCGCGTATTCATTTCGCCAAATGCCGGTCGACGCCTACCCCGACCTTTCGCCGCCGATGGTCGAGCTCATCACGCAATGGCCCGGCCATGCCGCGGAAGAAGTGGAGCGCCTCACGACGCTTCCGCTTGAGCTAGCGATGAACGGAACGCCTCACCTGAAAGTGATGCGTTCGATTTCCCTCTACGGCCTCTCCGACGTTCGTCTGACGTTTGACGAAACCGTCGATCCCTACTTCGCGCGCCAAGTTGTTTTCGAACGTATTGGCGACGCCTCGCTCCCGCAGGGCGTAGCGCCGAGCATGGCTCCGCTCTTCAGCCCGAGCGGCCTCGTCTACCGTTACGTCATCGAAAGCCCCGACCGTTCGCCGATGGAGTTGCACACCTACGAGGACTGGGTCATCGAACGCGGTTATCGCAGCGTCCCCGGCGTCGCCGACGATTCAGGCTTCGGCGGCCCGACGATGCAGTATCAAGTTCTTCTCGATCCGGTGAAACTTTACAACTTTCACCTGCCGGTCACGCAAGTCCTCAACGCGCTGCAGGCCAACAACTCAAACACTGGCGGTGGCTTCTACTCGCAGGGCGGGCAATTTTATTACGTTCGCGGGCTTGGCCTGATTCGGTCCACGGACGACATTGGTGAAGTCGTCGTCGGCAGTAACAACGGCGCACCAGTTCGCGTAAAAGATATCGGCCGGGTGGACATCGGCAACGCACCGCGCCTCGGCATCTTCGGCTTCCAGACCGTCGAGAAAAATAACAATGACGCCGTTGAGGGCGTCATCCTGATGCGCCGCGGCGAGCAAACGCAAAATGTCCTTGAAGGCGTCGAAAAGAAAACAGCGGAGCTCAACAAAAACATCCTTCCGCCAGACGTAAAAGTCCGTCCCTACTACGATCGAAGCGACCTCGTCAAAATCACGACGGACACCGTCGAATGGAATCTCATTCGTGGCATGATTCTCGTTCTTGTCGTGTTGATTTTCTTTTTGGTGAGCGTTCGCGCGGCGGTGATCACGGCTCTTACGATTCCTCTCGCGCTGCTATTTGCCTTCATCTTTCTGCACCAAACCGGCGAAGCCGCGAACCTTCTATCCATCGGCGCGATCGACTTCGGCATCATCATTGACGGCACCATCGTCATGGTGGAAAACATCTATCGCGAGTTGAGCGAGCGTCACGGCAAAGAATACAAACTCAACGAAGTTATCCTCGCCGCCGCGCGTGACGTTGACCGCCCCATCTTCTACTCCGTCGCCGTCATCATCGCCGGCTATCTCCCGATCTACGCTCTCACCGGACCCGCCGGAAAGCTTTTTCATCCGATGGCCGACACGATGGCGTTCGCGCTCCTCGGCGCCTTGGTGTTGACGCTCACGCTTGTGCCTGTCCTCGCCTCGTACTGGTTCAAGAGCGGCGTAAAGGAAAAAGAAAATCGGATTTTCAACTGGATTCGCGACAACTACGCCGGCCGGCTCGATTGGTGCCTCGACCATCCCAAGACGACCATCGTTGCCAGCCTTCTCATTTTCGGCTCGACTCTCTTGCTGATTCCGCTTATTGGCGGCGAGTTCTTGCCGCACCTCGACGAAGGCGCCCTTTGGGTCCGCGCCACCATGCCGTATACCATTTCGTTTGAAGACTCCGCGAAATTCGCGCCGCAGATTCGCGACCTCCTCGTGAAATACCCGATGGTCACTGTCGTCGGCTCAGAGCTCGGACGTCCCGACGATGGCACCGACCCTACCGGCTTCTTCAATTGTGAGTTTTACGTAGGACTCAAGCCCTACGACGACGTGGCGTGGCGCAAAACTTCCATTCACGACAAGGAAGAGCTTACCCGCGATCTGGAAAAGAAACTCGACGCCTATCCCGGCGTTATTTTCAATTTCACGCAGCCTGCCGAAGACGCCGTCGACGAAGCTCTCACGGGCCTCAAATCCGCGCTCGCCGTAAAAGTCTTTGGTTCCGACCTTGACGTCCTCGAGAAAAAAGCCGTCGAAATTCGCAACGTTCTAGACAAGACTCCCGGCTTCACGGAACTTACCGTCGTCCGCGAACTCGGCCAGCCTAGCCTCATCATCGACGCCGACCGCGCCAAGATCGCTCGTTACGGCATCAACGTTGCGGACGTACAGGCAGTCGTCGCAGCCGCTGTTGGTGGTCAAGCTGCAACGCAGGTGATTCAAGGGGAAAAACTTTTCGACCTCGTCGTTCGTATGGAGCCGCAGTACCGGTCCAGCGCCAAACAAATCGGCGACCTGCTTGTTCCCGCACCGGGCGGCCAGCAAATTCCGCTCTCGGAACTCTGCAACATTAAAGAAGCTTCGGGCGCGTCATTCATCTACCGCGAAAACAATTCCCGTTACATCGGCATTCAGTTTTCCGTTACCGGGCGCGACCTCGAAGGCATCGTCAACGCCGGCCAGCGCAACGTCGCCAGTGCCGTTAAGTTGCCCGACGGTTATCGCCTCGATTGGGGCGGCGAATACAGCGAACTTCTCGAAGCAAAATCGCAACTGTACGTGATCGGCCCACTCGCAATTTTGCTCATCTTCCTGATTCTTTTCGCGCTCTACGGCAATTTCAAATTTCCGGTCACTATCGCGCTCGGCGTCGTCCTTACCGAACCCGTCGGCGCCTTCATCGCTCTCAAGCTCACGCACACGCCCCTCAGCGTTTCGAGCGGTCTCGGTCTCCTCGCGCTGCTCGGCGTCAGCGTGGAAACCGCCGTGATTCTCGTCAGCTACATCAACAAGCTCCGCAACGAAGGCAAATCGATCCGCGCAGCCACGCGCGAAGCGTCGCTCTTGCGGCTTCGTCCCATCATGATGACCGCGCTCGTCGCATGTCTCGGTTTGCTGCCCGCTGCGATGTCCACGGGCGTCGGCAGCGACACGCAAAAGCCATTCGCCATCGTTGTCGTCGCGGGTTTGCTCTCGCGTCTCTTCCTGGGCTTCTTCGTCAACCCTGTTCTCTACGAAGTCGTCGCCCGCGAAGGCGACGTCCTGCAAGTCTGATTTGGAGCGCGGCGGCTCGACGCCGCTTTTACGGTGCAACGATTCGCGAGGCCATCCAGTCCAGCGAGCCCGAGCATTTCGCCACGCCCTCGTAGCGGCCGCTTTCTGAAGCGGGCCGCGTTACGGCTATACTAGACCCCCAACTACATCATCCTGAGGTGCTCCATGTCCGAACCAACGTATGAAGAACTCAAAGCCCGCCTGGCCCAGCTCGAAAAAGAAAAGGGTCCAAAGCGTACTGGCTCGCTCGAATTTCGCGTCGGAGAAAAAGGTGGTGTCAGCGTCTACGGCCTTGGCCGCTTTCCCGTCACGCTTTATTACGAACAGTGGATCCGCTTGCTCGATGTCTCCAAGGATCTCCGCGACTTCCTCGAAGAAAACAAATCCGCAGGCAAATTGAAATTGAAGGAATAGCTTGGTTGCAGGCCTCCCGCGAATCTTATTTCGACGGCCGGCCTGTCAGCCTCTTGATGAGGTCCACTTCTTCTTGTTTGTAGGGCTTCCCATCCGTCCGGAAAATCTCGTGGAACCAAACTTCCGGCTCACGGTCGATATACGGTTTCTTCCACGAATCCCACGGTAAATACGTCTGCGTTTTTCCCGCCACCAATCCCCAATTGATCGCGCCGACGTTGTATTTCTTCGCAACCGGCAACGATCCTTCAAACGTTGACCCGTTGCCCCGCGCCATATACTCGGTGCAAATCAGCGGCCGCCCGTACGGCTTAAGCCACAAAATTCGCTTTTCAAACTCTTCTCCTTTGTCGTAATTGTGAAAACTGATCACATCTGATTCTGACAGCTGAATCTTTTCCGTAACGCCCAATTTCAACGGATCGGACCAGTCGCCTTTCCAGACGCCGCTCGTCAGCGGCTGCTGCGCGCCCGCTTTCCGAGCCCAAGCAAATACTTTCGGCAATAACTCATTCACGCGTTCGACTTTATCTTTCGGATCGGTGTAGTTCCCACCATTCGTGTTGTCCGGTTCATTCCACACGTCCCAGGCCAGAATTCGTTCGTCGCGCCCGAACTTTCCCACCACGCCGCGCACGTACGCTTCGAGTCGCGGCTCTTCCGCACGGTCCATCAGCGCTTTCCCACCCGGACTCTGCAGCCAGCGCGAATTGTGCACCCCCGGTCTCGGCGGCGCCTGCGGTCCCAGCTTTGGATCGGGATCCCAAACGGAATCGAACAACACAAGCACCGGACGGATGTGATGCGCGTGCGCAATCGACAAAAACGTATCCAATCTCTGCGAAAATTCCGCCGCATCCTGTTTCCACAGCAAATCATGCAGAAACACGCGCATCGTGTTCAGCCCGATTGACTCCGCCCACCCAAGCTCCAAATCGATTCGCTTCGGATCAAACGTTTCCGCCTGCCACATTTCCAATTCATTCGAAGCCGTCGCCGGCGTGTAGTTGCTTCCCACCAGCCACGGCTGCTTCGCGTACCACTCATTTGCTTTTTCCGCCGTCCACCGCGCCGGCTTTTCATTCTTTTGCGGCACAGCGATTTTCGGTTGCGCACCAATCTCATTTGCAGTTCCTGCTGAAGCCACAAGCAGGAATCCTGCAGTCGCCGCCGCTGCTCTCCACGCAAATCGCATTGCTCTTCCTCCGCGCTTCGTTTATACCACTACTTTCTGCCGCCCTGCCGCACCGCTGCCGTATACTATGGCGCACGCAATTCGCATTGGGAGAATTTTCGCGCTATGAAATTCCGCCGTTTCGGCCGCACCGGCTGGCAGGTGAGCGAAATTGGATACGGCATGTGGGGCATGGCCGGCTGGACCGGCTCGGAAGACGCCGAATCCCTCGCCGCGCTCCAGCGCTCCATCGACCTCGGCTGCAATTTTTTTGACACCGCCTGGGCCTACGGCGACGGCCACAGCGAAGAACTTCTCGGCAAAACGCTTCGCGCCAACGCATCGACAAAGCTTTACGTCGCCACGAAAGTTCCGCCGAAAAATCGTTGCTGGCCTTCCCAGCGCGAATTTTCCCTCGACGCTAGTTACCCGCCCGAATACGTTTTCGAATACGTTGAGAAGAGCCTCAAGAATCTCGGCGTCGATTCGCTCGATCTGATTCAGTACCACACGTGGGAAGACAGCTGGCTGGACGATCCGCGCACGCAGCGAACCATTGAAACGCTTCGCAGCTCCGGAAAGGTTCGCGCCGTCGGCATCAGCCAGAATCGCTGGGAGCCGGAAAATGGTGTTCGCGCCGTTCGCTCCGGCTTGATTGACGCCGTGCAAATTATCTACAACATTTTCGATCAGAATCCGGAAGACGAACTCTTTCCCGCTTGCCGCGAAAAAGATGTCGCCGTCATCGCGCGCGTTCCCTTCGATGAAGGTTCGCTCACTGGAACGCTCACGCTCGATTCAAAATGGCCGAGAGGCGATTGGCGCAGCACTTACTTCGTCCCGGAAAATCTCAAGTCCAGCGTCGAGCACGCTGATGCGCTCAAGCCGCTTGTGCCTGCCGGCTCCTCGATGGCGGAAATGGCCCTGCGCTTTATTCTGAATAACCCGGACGTCAGCACGATCATTCCCGGCATGCGCAAAATCCGGCACGTCGACGCCAATCTCTCCGCCAGCGACGCCGGCCCGTTGCCTGCCACTCTTCACGAACAATTGCGCGCGCATCGTTGGGATCGTAAACCCACGGCCTGGAGCCAATAGTTTATGAATTACCGCCGCTTCGGCCGTACCGGCTGGCAAGTCAGCGATATCGGGTACGGTATGTGGGGCATGGGCGCGTGGACTGGCTCTGATGACGCGGAATCGCTCGCTGCGCTTCAACGTTCGATCGATCTTGGCTGCAATTTCTTTGACACCGCGTGGGTTTATGGCAACGGCCACAGCGAAAAACTGCTCGGCGAAGTCCTGCGCAAGAATTCCGGCAAGAAACTTTACGTCGCTACCAAAGTCCCGCCGAAAAATCGCGAATGGCCGGCACGCGCGTCTGCTACGGTCGACGAATCCTATCCACCCGCGCACATCGAGGAATACGTTGGAAAGAGTCTGCAGAATCTGGTCCTCGACTCCCTCGATCTGATTCAGCTGCACACCTGGCAGGACAAATGGCTAAGCGATACGCGTTTAATCACCGCGCTAGAAAAACTGAAATCCTCCGGCAAAGTCCGCGCCGTCGGCATCAGCCTCAATCGCTGGGAACCATTTAACGGCGTCAAAGCGGTTCGCGCCGGTATCGTGGATTCCGTGCAAGTCGTCTACAACATCTTCGATCAAAATCCCGAAGACGAACTTTTCCCCGCGTGCCGGGAAAAAGATGTCGCCGTGATTGCCCGTGTCCCGTTTGACGAAGGTTCTCTCACCGGTACGCTTACGCGCGATTCGAAGTGGCCCGAAGGCGATTGGCGCAATATTTATTTTTCTTCCGCAAAACTCCCGGAAATCCTTTCCCGTGTTGACGCGCTTAAGCCCCTTCTCCGCGAGGGCATCTCTCTGCCCGAGCTTGCGCTCCGCTTCATTCTTTCTAATTCGGACGTCGCCACGACCATCCCGGGCATGCGCAAAATCCGCAACGTCGAAGCCAACATCGCCGCCAGCGGCAAACCCACTCTTCCGGCGGATTTAGTAGCCGAATTGCGCATGCACCGCTGGGTGCGCGAGTTGCATTACCCGCCGCAAAATAAACTGAAGGAATTGATTAGGCGCTTCCTACCGAAGCGTTAGCCCACGCCTCCGTGAGCGGTGGAAATCCAGGTCGCGGCCGGTAGTTTCTGGCTGAGGACTGATAACTGACAACTGACAACTTTCTTCACGCCGTCTGCTTAAGCGCGCGTTCCACGAGCGTCAGGCAACGCTCGGCCTGTTCTTTCAACATCTCTTCCCGTTCGCCAATTTCCCGCTGCGAAGAATGCAGTTCATCTGCAATTGAAAGCGCCGCCAGTACCGCCGCCTTCTGCGTGTCTACCGTGGCCGTGGCATCCGCGATCGTGTGCATCTTGTCGTCCACGTACTTCGCAAGCTTCTGCACATACTTCACATCCAGGTCGCCCTGAATCGAATACACTTGCCCAAAAATCTGTACCTTCGTCGGTCCGCCCATGGCTGTTCTCAGCCTCAGTGTAAGCGCACGCCCATCGAATTGTCATCCCGCGCCAATCGAAATACCTGTCATCCCGACGCGGAGTGGAGGGGATCTTGGCTCGCTCGACGCAAACACAAATCGTCGGGACAAAATACAGATGCAGTGATGTAAGTAGGAGATGTTCCGTAAAGCGATGTTCAACTCGCGCGAAGTTGCGCGCCCAAATTCTTTTCCAACGCCGCCACAATCTTCGCCGAATACTCGGCAATCTGCGCATCCGTAAGCGTCGTCGTCTTGCTCTGCAGCGTCACCCGCACCATCAGCGAATATTTTCCTGCCGGCACATTTTTCCCGCGAAACAAATCCGCCGCTTCAATCGAAGTAATCTCCGTAATCCCCAGCGCTTCAATCGTCTTCGTCACATTGGCAAACTGCACGCCATCCGTCAGCAGCAATGAAAAGTCGCGTTCCACTACAGGGAATCGCGGCAATGGCTCGTACCGCCGCGCATTCTTCGCGCCGTAATACGCGCAATAAAGCGGCCCCAGCGCAATCTCTGCCAGAAAAACGTCCTGCCGGAATTTATATTTGTCGGCCACACGCTTCGCAAGCAATCCTGCTGCACCCAATTCATTTTCTTTCAGCGAGATCTTTCCGCGCTTTGCCGCGTTGAGCCAATCCGGCCCGCCGTCTTGCCAGCCAATTCCGCCGCTCAGCACACCGATTGAATCCAGATCACCCTTCAAATCCGCAAACGAATAATCCCGTGCCGCATCGTACAAGCCTTGCGGCCGCGCTTCGCCTGTAGCGCCAATGGATAACACCGGCGTCTCCACCGGAGTCGCGCCATTAAAACGATAGTGCCGCCCGATTTCGAACAATTTCACACTCCGCTGGCTGTGATTCAAATTCCATTCAATCGCCGCCGCCATCGTCACGCTGGCCGTTGACCGCAGCACCCCTGCCTCTTCCGAAAGCGGATTCGCCAATTTCGCGGGCGTCGCACCTGCCGGACGAAAAAGCTCGTCCCGTTGCTCGTCCACATGCGGAATCGTCACGATCTCGCGGTACCCCAATCCGATCAGCCGCTCACGCAGCCGCGCTTCTGCTTCATATTGCGGCAACCGCGCTGCGCCCGTCCGTGCCGCAGGCAACCGTGGAGGAAATTTCTCCAGCCCGTACACCCGCG
This sequence comes from Candidatus Dormiibacterota bacterium, assembly GCA_035577625.1. Taxonomy (GTDB): domain Bacteria; phylum Acidobacteriota; class Terriglobia; order Acidiferrales; family UBA7541; genus Acidiferrum. The sequence goes on along the minus strand of DATLVG010000019.1, from coordinate 3,812 downwards.
CAATCTCTTCGATCAAATCAATCTCGCGCTCCACTTCCGCGCGCCACGACGGCTGCGTGCACTCCCACGACGCGAGCAACGCGCCCTCTTGCCCGCGATTCTGCCCCACCCGCACGGGTGCAAATCCCAGCGCGCCCAAAATGCGCTCGATTTCTTTATCCGGAACGTCCGCGCCCATCACCCGCAAAATCTCCGCCCGCGTCACCGCAATCTTCTTCGCCACGCGTTTTCCGGGATAAACGTCCACAACGCCGCTCAACAATTCGCCGCCCGCCAATTGCAAAATCAGTTCGGCCGCTCGCCGCGACGCCACTTCCGCCATTTCCGGATCGGCCCCGCGCCCAAACCGTGTCGAAGCTTCCGTATGCAACTTCATCGTCCGCGCCGCGCGCCGCACCACAATTGGTTCGAACCACGCGCACTCGATCAGCACGTTCTTCGTCGAAAACGAAATCTCCGTCTCCGCGCCGCCCATGATTCCGCCAACGCCGACCAGCCGTGACCCATCTCCATCCGCAATCATGCAAATATCGGCTGGCAGCGCGCGGTCAACCCCATCCAGCGTCTTCAATTTTTCGCCGGGCTTCGAACGCCGCACCACAATCGAATGATTCCGCACCAAATCGTAATCAAACGTGTGCAGCGGATGTCCCAGCTCCAACATCACGTAATTCGAAACGTCCACCACGTTGCTGATGCTCGCCACGCCCGCCGCCTCGAGCCGCTCACGCATCCACGCTGGCGACGGCGCAACTTTCACGCCACGAATCACTCGCTCCGTAAATCTCCCGCAAAGTTCTGGCGCTTCGATCTTTACGCTCGCCGCACCACTTGCCTTCGCGGCGGCGGATTCCACCGGTTTCGGCGCCACACTCTTCAGCGGTGTTTTGTAAATCGCGCCAACTTCTCGCGCAATGCCCAGCAATCCCAAACAGTCCGGCCGGTTCGATGTGACCTCCGCATCAATCACTCCGCCCTGAACATCTTTCTCAACTCCGCCGATGTTCGTTCCGGAAAGCGCCAGTCGCGACGCAAGCTCCTCCGCCGTCGCAGGCACATCCACGAAATCCTTCAGCCAGTTGTAGACCACCTTCATTTGCTTCAGCCTCGTCTCACTACAACCGTGTCACTTCGAACGGGACAAGCCGATGCCTTCTCTTCCCGATTCGCTCCTGCGAATCGGTCGGCTCGTGGATGTGAGAAATCTCTCTTTGATTTGACGTTCCCCATCCATCGCTCACGGAAATTGCTTCAAGAACCGCACATCGTTCTGAAAAAAAGCCTGAATGTCGTCGATTCCGTACTTCAGCATTGCCAGCCGGTCAATGCCGATGCCAAATGCAAATCCACTCACTTTTTTCGGATCGTATCCCACAAATCCGTACACCGCGGGATCCACCATCCCTGCGCCAAACAATTCAATCCATCCCGCGCCCTTGCATTTCCCGCACGTGCCCGATGAAGTCGTTCCGCTCCCGCCGCAAAATACGCACGATACGTCGAACTCCACCGACGGTTCTGTGAACGGAAAATAGCTCGGCCGGAACCGCGTTTTCACGCTCGGCCCGAAAAATTGCGTCACGAAATATTCAATCGTGCCGGTGAAGTCGCAGAACGTAATGTCCGCGTCCACCGCCAGACCTTCTACCTGATGAAAGGCAAACGAGTGAGTCGCGTCCGGATTGTCGCGCCGATATACCCGTCCCGGCACAATCACGCGCACTGGGGGCTTCTGCTTTTCCATCGTGCGAATCTGCATCGGTGAAGTGTGTGTGCGCAGCAGCAACTGCCCAGGAGATCCCTTCGGCAGTTCCATATAAAACGTATCCATGTCGTCACGCACCGGATGAAACTCCGGAATGTTCAGCGCTTCGAAGTTGTAATAAGGAGTTTCGATTTCCGGCCCTTCCACGACCGAAAATCCAATACTGAAAAAAATGTCTTCAATCTCTTGAAACACCTGCCGGATCAAATGCCGCGACCCCAGCGGCCGCACCACTCCCGGCAACGACAAATCCACCCGATCTTTCGGGCTCGCCGCTTCTTCCGCCCCCGCCTCAATCGCCGCACGCCGCTCTTCAATTAATGCTTCAAGTGCCGTCTTAAACTTATTGAACTCTTGCCCGACGGATTTTTTCAAATCCGTCGGCGCCTGCTTCAGCCAATTGTCCGTAATCTTCGTTACGACACCGGCTTTGCGTGCCAGCCAGTGATTCCGAAACTCTTCAAATTGCTTCTCGTTCGAAACGCCGCCGAAATCCGATTCCGCCTTCGCGCGCACGTCCCCGAACGCCGCCGCCACCTGCTCCGCGGTCAATACACCCTGCTCAACCAGCGTTTTTTCAGCCGATGCCGCCATCACCCATCCAGAAAACACCACGCTATAAAGGTAGGGGCACGATATATCGTGCCCCTGTTCGATGACAACCACGCTGCCGTCTTTAACGACGATCGCGTTCTTGTCTCAACAATTACTTCTTCGCCGCCGCCGCTTTCGCCTTCTCCGCCAGCGCCGTAAATCCCGCGGCATCCTTCACCGCGATATCCGCCAGCACCTTGCGGTCAAGCTCCACGCCCGCAGCCTTCAACCCGTGAATCAGTTGCCCGTACGTCGTTCCGTTCAGTCGTGCCGCCGCGCCAATTCGTTGAATCCACAGACGGCGGTACTGCCGCTTCTTCACGCGGCGGTCGCGCTTCGCATAACGATCCGCGCGATTCGCCGCTTCCTGCGCCGACTGGTACAGCTTGCTCTTTGTGAGGAAAAATCCTTTTGTCCTCTTGAGATACTTCTTCCGCCGTGCCCGGCGTTTTGTGCCGCGTTTTACGCGTGCCATGGGTTTTTCTCCTGTTAGCCGGATCCTGCATCTCCGCCTTGTAGTGGCGGGTCTTCAGACCCGTTCTTTTCTCTCTCTTTTTTCTTAACAGAGACAAACTGGGCGTGTTCGCGCGCAACTCTCTCACGCAACACAACGGGTTTGTCTCTGGTGTGTACTGCTTTGCCTCAACTTAAGTCGGGGCTAATCGGCCGGCAGGCACCCGTGTAGCGCTGCCTGGCTCGATGTGCGCTCGCTATCTCTAGCTCGCGCGTCGCGAAACAATGTTTCGCTTTTCTTCGCTTCTCGCAATTCGTCGAAACGAGTTGCGTTCACTAAGAAACTCTTTGGACGAGGACGCCCTCTACTCTGTCGTCCCTAGCGACGGGAGGGATCATGGCTATCCTTCCACAATCTCCCCGGTCACCGTGACAACGAAACGCGTTGCCCCTACAGCCCGTACGGCAACATCTGCATCGTCTTCAGCTTGTCCGCTTTGTTCACCAGCGTCAGCTTCTTCAACTTCCGCATCCGCTTCGGCGCTTTCGTCCCCATCAGGTGCCGCTTGCCGGAGTGCATTCGGATAATCTTCCCGGTGCCGGTGATCTTAAACCGCTTCGCCGCTCCCCGGTGCGTTTTCAACTTCTTCTTCGGTTTCGATGCATTGCGTGGCATGACTTAAAACTCTCCTGTTTCGAATTCCTTCTTTACGCCTTCACCGGCGCCCCTGCACCCTTCTTCGGTGCCAACAACGCCACTAGGACGTTTCCTTCCATCCGCGGCATCGTTTCAATCTGCCCGTGCTCGCCGATTTCGCCCAGCAAGCGCGTCATCTTGGCTCGGCCCACTTCCTGGTGTGCCATTTCGCGCCCACGATGGAAAATCATCGCGCGCACTTTGTGCCCTTCGCCCAGGAACCGCAGTATCTGGTTCTTACGAACCTGAAAATCGTGCTCCGCCGTATTCGGCCGGAACTTTACCTCTTTCAGCGCACTTCCG